>NZ_JBHTJS010000014.1:263-116586 GCF_042676125.1 Oceanisphaera ostreae | reverse complement strand
CCAGGCACCCAATTAAAAAGCCCGATTCGAAAGAGTCGGGCTTTTTTTCGTCTGCAGAAAGGTGAAGAATGAAGAGGACGTCTTTTGCGATCTACCGATACTGAATCCAGTTCAGCATGACGTAGCGACCCTATCTCGTATTAGCTGATCTTGGATATTAAAGCCGCTTTCTCATCTTTGCTAATAAAGGCCATTTCCAGCGCGTTTTCTTGGCAGCGACGAATTTGATTGGATGTTAAACCCGCAGCTTGAGCGGCGGTTGTGTATTCGTGACGTAGCTCTATGCCTTGTACTGCTGGGTCGTCGGTATTGAGGCACACCATGATATTACGGGCCAAAAACTGGTGTATGGGATGATGGCTTAGCTTGGCAACCGTGCTGGTTTGTAGATTAGACGTAAGGCAGGATTCAATACCGATGCGGTGCTCGGCTAGATAATCGAGCAGCGACTCGTCCTGTACTGCTTTAACGCCGTGGCCGATACGCTTGGCGCCTAGCTCTTTAATCGCTTGCCAAATGCTGGCACTGCCAGCGGCCTCTCCTGCGTGCACGGTGATCTGTAAGCCCGCGTCGCGTACGCGCTTAAAGTGCTCGGTAAATAACTCACCAGGAAAACTCAATTCGTCACCGGCTAAGTCCATGGCGACTAATCTATCTTTATAGGCCAAGCAGGCGGCTAGTTCCTGCTCACAGGCTTGCTGGCCAAAGGTGCGGCTCATAATGCCAATTAGCTTAACCGGAATGGAAAAATCACGGCTGCCAGCAGCTACACCATCCAATACAGCTTCTACTACGCCTTGGGGATCGAGACCATGGGTCATTGCCATATATCCTGGGCTAAAACGTAGCTCAGCATAGTTGATGCCAGCGGTCTGTAAGTCTTCAACGTTTTCAAAGGCCACCCGGCGACAGGCATCGTAACTGCCCAGTACCTTCACACCCCAATCTAGCTTGGCGAGAAACGACACTAAATCGGGTGCATTATCTAGCACCTGGACATGGGGGCGCAGCGATTCTAAATTAGTGCCAGGCAGTGACATATTAAATTGCTGCCCTAAGTCTAATATAGTGGCGGGGCGAATATTACCATCGAGATGACGATGCAGATCGAGCAGTGGCAAGCGTGAGTCGATCATAATGGCATGCTCCTGATTAAATACAGTGAGGGATGATCCCTTCTAGTATTGGTACACGTTTAGCTTATAACTCTACAAGTATCACAGCTTAGGTCTTAAGTTCCTTAAGCTTGCGCGTTAGGGTATTTCTGCCCCAGCCTAACAGTCTGGCCGCTTCTTGTTTATGTCCTTGGCTATGAGCCATGGCGCAGTCGAGCAAGATATGCTCGACTGCGGGTAAAATATCGGCAAGTAAGTCTTGCCTACCGTTAGCCAGCTGCTGCTCGGCCCAAGATGCTAACGCCTGTTGCCAGCTATTCCCGCTGTCGCTGTGCTCGCTATTAACTGCTGAGGGCGGCAGCTCGAGTATTAGCTCGGGCGGTAAGTCACCGATTAGCACGACTTGGCCTGATGCCATTACGGTCAGCCAGCGGCATAGGTTTTCTAATTGGCGTACATTGCCTGGCCAAGGTAAAGACTGTAGATAGTATTCGGTGTCCGGATGCAGGCTCTTGGCATCCACGCTAAGTTCTTGGGCGGTTTGTGCCAAAAAATGCTGGGCGAGCTTGGGGATATCTTCGCGCCTATCCTTTAAGCTCGGCATTAAAATACGGATCACGTTTAGCCGATGAAACAAATCCTCCCTAAAATCACCACTGGTAACGCTCAGCTCTAGATTTTGGTGAGTGGCGGCAATAATCCGCACATCTACCTTTAATGGCTGATGACCTCCCACGCGATAAAACTGTCCATCAGATAACACCCTTAATAGTCGAGTTTGAACATCGAGGGGCATATCACCAATTTCATCCAGAAATAGCGTTCCGCCGTTTGCCTGTTCAAACCGACCTTGGCGAATGCTGTTAGCACCGGTAAAAGCCCCCTTTTCATGCCCAAACAATTCAGACTCAATAAGGTCTTTAGGGATCGCCGCCATGTTGAGTGCAATAAAGGGCCGGTCCGCGCGAGGACTGTGCTTGTGCAACGCTTGGGCAACGAGTTCTTTACCGGTGCCGCTTTGGCCATTAATCAGCACCGAGATAGAAGATCGAGCGAGACGACCTATGGCACGAAATACTTCCTGCATAGCCGGTGCTTCGCCAATGATCTCGGGGGTATTGATCGTCGCGGAGTCGACAGGTTTTGTTGTCGGTCTGGTTTGTGCAAAATGCGCGACTGCTCTTTGCACCAGAGCTACTGCGTCGTCAATATCAAAGGGCTTGGGCAGGTATTCAAAGGCACCATGACGATAAGCGTTTACCGCACTGTCTAAATCAGAATGTGCGGTCATAATAATAACTGGTAGCGTCGGTATTTGCTCATGAATGGCGCTCAGCAAGGTGAGGCCATCTATTTCTCCCATCCGAATATCGGATACCACTGCTTTGGGCTGACCGTGGGGTAGCGCGGCCAGTAAGCTTTCTGCGTTAGCAAAGCTCTGGCAGTCGAAGCCGGCCTGAGCCAATGCTCGTTCTAGCACCCAACGAATGGAGCTATCGTCGTCCACTATCCATACTTGTTTGCTCATAAGACTTTCCTAACGCCGTAACGGCAGGTAAATAATAAATTCGGTACGCCCCGGGCGGCTCTGGATCTCTATGCGGCCCTGATGTTGGTGAATTAAATCTTGGGCGATAGATAAACCCAATCCAGTACCACCTTCTCGTCCTGTCACCATGGGGTAAAATAAGGTGTCGCGTAGTGACTCGGGAATGCCGGGGCCGCTATCAATAATGCGAATTTCGGCAGCAAGTCGATAGCGGTGGCCTTGTAGCATCACCTGAAAAGCGGTGCGAGTTTTTAATATAATATGACCGCGCCCCTGCTCATGGCGCTGTAACGCTTCGATGGCATTGCGCACTATGTTGATCAAGGCTTGTTGTAACTGTTCAGGGGCAATCTCAAACTCGGGAATACTGGGATCATAATCTCGCTCTAGACGAATATCCGACGGAAGGTCTATCGCCACCAAACGACGTACCTGTTCAAGTACCGAGTGTAGATTGGTTATCTGACGCTCGCCTAAGCGCTGTGGGCCTAGTAGTCGGTCTACTAGATTACGTAAGCGGTCTGCCTGAGCAATAATTAACTGAGTAAATTCTTTTAGCTCGGCACGAGGCAGCTCCCGCTCTAGTAACTGAGCGGCACCGCGCAAGCCTCCCAGTGGATTTTTTATTTCGTGGGCTAAGCCCCGTACTAACTCTCGAGCTGCTTGCTGTTGTGTACGCTGGTGCAATTCTTGGCTAATTTTTTTTTGCTGGTCAATGAGCCTTAATTCAATAAGTGCTTGAGTATGGCTCGACGCTGCTGCCGCTAAAGACAGAGTAATAGGAGTAACGCTAACTTCAACCCAGCGAGGGGTACCATCAATAACTAAGCGTACTTCACTATCAGTAAACCCTTGTTCGGTTGCAATGCACAGCTTGATACGGTTCATATCCAGCGAAATATCTTCGTCTGCTAGGTTGAGCGGTATGGCTTGTAGTCGGCGTTTACTAAGGGGCAGCAACTGTTCGGCGGCGGTATTTGCAAAATGTACGTGCAGATCGGCGTCAACGACTAGTACCGCAGTTAGCAAACTATCAATAATAGCGTGTGCGTTAGGTTGAGATCCCATGCTTTTAGCCGTCCCCTCTTATCTGTATTTGCACCATTGTAGTGCATTGCGCGGATGTTTCATTTGTTTCCTTAAGTGGCTCTGGGCTGTAGAAGCAAGGCCCACTGGCGTTAGCGCACGATGCATAAATATTTTCATCTATCTCCTAAATAGAAGAATGCAAAAAGCGTGCAATAAATTAACGAGGAGAGAAAAAACAGTAAAATTATTGCGAGGTATAGTTAGCAGGAATATAATTAGCTTGCTAACTAATTTGAGAGGTAGCAATGAAGACCTTGGGAATGACCTTATCTTATCTAGTTCGACAATGGCGTTGGATCAACGATGAACGCCTTAAGCCCTTGAAATTGACGCAAAGTCGCTGGATTACGCTCAGTCACCTAAAATATGAAGACGGCATGCAACAGCATCAATTGGCTCGGCTGATTGGGGTAGAAAGCCCGTCACTGGTACGCACCTTAGATGGCCTTGAGCAACTAGGATTAGTGGAACGTCGACCTTGTCCTAATGACAGGCGTGGTAAGACGGTACATCTGACGCCTAATGTACGCACGTTGATAACCGAGATGGACACTGTGTTGGACCATACACGAGATCAGGTGCTGGCGGGATTAAGTGAGCAGGACATTAAAGAATTCAGTCGAGTGGCAGAGCATATTAGTCAAAATTTGCACCAACTTTGCGAACACAAATAATCATCCCCCTTTGAGGTACCAATGACGCCAGAGCAGAGCTTTAATCGCTGGGTAAAAATTGCGCTTAGCGCTTTTTTTCTACTATTCACTTATTTTGTAATTGCCGATAATTACATGCCGATGACCACGGAAGCGCGTATTCAGCGCTATGTGGTACCGGTATCGGCGCGAGTGTCAGGCCAAGTGAGCAAGGTGTTCGTCGTTAACAACCAAGCAGTTGAACCTAATCAGGTATTGTTTGCACTAGATGATAGTGATTATGTCTTAGCCGTAACCCGTAGTGAGTTAGCACAGGGCCAGGCGCGTACCGAGGAGAAAAAGGCCAACTCTGTATTGGTGGAAGTAAAAGCCGAGTTGCATAAAAGTGAGTTGCAGGCGAAAGAGCAAGAGCGAGAAGCGGCGCGCATTGCGCGATTGCATCGCCAAGGGCACATGTCACTGCAGCAACTAGAGCAAGCTAATACTCAAGTCAGCCTCGCGCGTGAAGCTAGTGCTGTGGCACGAGCTCGCCGGCAAGAAGTCGAGCAGGGGGTCGCTGTGGCGGGAATTATGGTGCAACAAGCTGAAGTTGCACTGCGCCAGGCACGCATAGACTTAGAGCGTACTCAGGTACGGGCAGAAAGTGCCGGACGTATTGGTAACCTGCAGCTACGGCAAGGACAGCATGCCACCGCAGGCCAGCCATTATTAGCGCTTATTTCTAATCAGGGCTGGGTGAGCGCAGATTTACGAGAAAAGAGCCTGCGCCATGTTACCGCCGGTACTCCCGTTGACATTGTATTTGATGCTTTACCCGGCCAGGTATTTGAAGGTCATGTGACTAGCATTGATAGCGGGGTAAGAGAGGGGCAGCAGGCGGCCGATGGCTTGTTGGCACAGCCGGTTAACTCAGATCGCTGGGTGCGCGATGCCCAACGTCTGCGTACACACATAGCGCTAGATGAAGAATGGCCGTTGTTAGCGACGGGTGCCAAAGCCACGGTACAGTTGTATCCTGTTGATAATCCTATTTTTTATGGTTTAGCCGTGATGCAGGCGCGTGTAGTGAGTTTGCTGCGTTATTTGTACTAAGCGCGGGCTGAGGAACAAACTATGGAGTTAACATCGGATCGATTGCGGATTTGTTTTCGCATTGCCTTTGCCAGTGCTGCCGGTTTATTGATTAGCAAACTCATGAACTGGAACTTTGGCGTCTTTTTTACCGTCTACCCCATGTTATTGCTAGGCATGGTGCCGGTGTTAAATCGCTTTATCACTTTGCAATTTATTGGCTCGTCTTTGGTCACTTCACTGGAGATCATGGTGCTTCCGGGCTTGCTGCATAACTGGCCCCCCGCCTTTACCATCATCGTATTTTGCTTGTTTTTAGGCCGTTTTATGTTGATGGCCAAAGGACCGCTTATGCTATTTGGTGCATCAGGGTGTGTCAGTCTGAGCATAATGCTGCATTTCTCCAGCTATGAGCATTTTGATCTCGCCGATATGGCCATGAGTAATATAATGGCTTCTGTGTTGGCGGTGGCACTGGCGTATATTGCCTATGCTTTCTTGCCTAACAAAGAGGCGCCCGTTGCCCGAGCGTTACCTGCCAAGAGTGATAATATGATCCGCCATCAGGCGCTGTTGGGTGCCATCGTGGCCACTTTAAGCTTTACGGTGTTTCAAACACTAGATCTGGTGGACTCGCTTTCTGCTCAGGCGGCCACCGTACTGGTGTTGTTTCCCATGAGCTTTATGGGGGCGGTTCAATCGGGCCGACAGCGTTGCGTGGGTACCTTGCTAGGTTGTGCGCTGGGTTTGCTAACCCAACTGTTTTTATACAGTCACTATCACAACCTAGTGTTGTTGGGTTTGTCATTTTGGCTGTGTGTGATGGTGTTTGCGCGCTTGCATGTCAAAGAAGGGGCGCCCGGAGTGGGCTTTGCCGGCTTGACCACGGTGGGCATTCTCTTTGGCCAGTACGTGTCGGCGGAGCATGACTTAGTCTATAGCGCTCTATATCGAATGAGCTCAATGACCCTCGCCATCATGATCACCCTGTGCTGTGTTTATTTAGTACACAAGCTACTCAACCTTTTTCCTTCCACCCGCCACGAAATTATTGGTTGAGAGAGCGTCTAGCGAGATACCGGAGCAAGTCCGGCATGACGGCAAAGGATGATCAGCAACCAAATAAAAAACCCCGAGCTTTTGGCTCGAGGTTTGTTTTGTTTCAGCACTTTCTTTAACTAATGGCTGATAGCTTACCGCTGACAGCTCTTACACAGAATAGTACAGATCGTATTCTAGCGGGTGAGTCGCCATGTTAATGGTCTGAGCTTCAACACGCTTGTACTTGATGAAAGCGTCAATGAACTCGTCGCTGAATACGCCACCGCGGGTTAAAAACTCGCGGTCTTCATTTAGGCAATCCAGTGCGTTATCTAACGACACCGCTACCGTTGGAATTTCGGCCGCTTCTTCTGGTGGCAAATCGTACAAGTCTTTATCCATGGCATCGCCTGGGTGGATCTTGTTCTGAATGCCGTCAAGGCCGGCCATCAGTAAGGCAGCAAAGCACAGGTACGGGTTAGCTGCTGGATCAGGAAAGCGCGTTTCAATACGGCGTGCCTTAGGCGAGCTGACCAGCGGAATACGAATAGACGCCGAGCGGTTACGGGCCGAGTAGGCCAGCATTACAGGAGCTTCAAAGCCTGGCACCAGGCGCTTATAAGAATTGGTGGCTGGGTTGGTGATGGCGTTAAGCGCCCGCGCATGCTTGATAATACCGCCAATGTAGAACAGCGCTATTTCAGACAGGCCGCCATACAAGTCACCGGCAAACAGGTTTTCGCCGTTTTTAACTAACGACTGATGCACATGCATACCCGAGCCGTTATCACCAACGAGTGGCTTGGGCATAAAGGTGGCGGTTTTATTAAACGCATGAGCGACGTTGTGTACCACATACTTATAAATCTGAATTTCATCAGCTTTTAAGGTCAGGGTATTAAATTTACAGGCAATTTCATTTTGACCGGCGGTGGCCACCTCGTGGTGATGAGCTTCAACAGTCAGACCCATTTCTTCCATCACCAAGCACATGGCGGCACGAATGTCTTGGGAGGAGTCGATAGGAGCAACTGGGAAGTAACCGCCTTTTACGCCGGGTCTGTGACCTTTATTGCCTTCGGCATATTCACGACCTGAATTCCACTTAGCTTCAGCATCATCAATTTTAAAGAAGCTGCCGGCCATATCGGTGTGAAAGCGCACATCGTCAAACAAGAAGAACTCTGGCTCAGGGCCAATCAGCACGTTATCGGCAATACCGGTTGCGGCAAGGTATTCTTCGGAGCGACGAGCAATCGAGCGCGGGTCTCGATCGTAGCCTTGCATGGTGTTAGGCTCTAGAATGTCACAGCGAATGTTAAGTGTGGCATCTTCGGTAAAGGGATCCAGCACGGCAGTGGTGGGATCGGGCATCAATACCATGTCGGACTCATGAATGGTTTTCCAGGCGGTCATGGAAGAACCGTCGAACATTTTCCCTTCTTCAAAGAAGTCGTCGTTTACCTGATTGACCGGAAAACTGATATGCTGTTCCTTACCCTTGATGTCGGTAAAGCGCAAATCGATGAATTTAACATCGTGTTCCTTTATCATGTCCATTACGTTGTCTATTGACATGGATTTCGACCTCCAAAAATAATCATATTATGATTTGATAAGGGGTTGGAACAACCCACTCATCAGTTGCCAGCTATTAAAGCTAAACGAAATTTAAAGCACAACTTAGAGCATAACCAAAGCAAAGCGAAATCCGTGCCACAATGCTAAATGCTCGACACTATGATGTTTACTCTGGTGTTCGAGAACCAAAGCGGCTCTTTTGCACTAATTTGGTGCAATTGCGGATCCTATTGGTGCATTAGGTTGTGGTGCAAGATCATCATGGTGCATTCGGTGCCACTTGGAAAGCTAGCCTACAGTAATTTTCAATACTTCTAGGTAGATCCGTTGTGGCCGAGTAAAATGACCGACTACTTTTTACCCACCCCCGGTATTTTGAGGCAGGAATGTTAGAAAACTTACGTAATATCGCAATCATAGCTCACGTTGACCACGGTAAGACTACTCTGGTAGACAAGCTGTTGCAGCAATCTGGTACATTAGAAAGCCGCGGCGAAGCAGAAGACAGAGTCATGGACTCCAACGACATCGAGCGGGAGCGCGGCATTACCATTCTTGCCAAAAACACCGCTATTCGTTGGACTTCTCCTGACGAGCAAGAATACCGCATCAACATCGTAGACACCCCAGGACACGCCGACTTCGGCGGCGAAGTGGAGCGTGTAATGTCGATGGTTGACTCAGTATTATTGCTGGTTGATGCGCAAGAAGGCCCAATGCCGCAAACGCGTTTTGTAACGCAAAAAGCCTTTGCTCAAGGTCTTAAGCCCATCGTTGTTATCAACAAAGTTGATAAGCCAGGCGCACGTCCTGACTGGGTATTGGACCAAATATTTGACTTGTTCGATAACTTAGGTGCTTCCGACGACCAGCTCGACTTCCAAGTCATTTATGCATCAGGTATCAATGGTTGGGCTTCCTTAGACGTGGACGCGCCAGAGCCAGACATGACCACCTTGTTCCAAACCATCGTTGACCAAGTCCCGGTTCCTGATGCTAACCAAGATGGCACGCTGCAGATGCAGATCTCTCAGATCGATTACTCCTCTTATGTAGGCGTTATCGGCATTGGTCGTATCAAGCGCGGTACCGTTAAGCCTAACCAGCAAGTCACCATTATTGGTGCCGATGGTAATACTCGTAACGGTAAAGTGGGTCTGGTAATGGGCTACTTAGGCCTGCAACGTACCGAAACGAGCGAAGGCTCAGCCGGTGACATCATCGCTATTACTGGTCTTGGCGAGCTGAAAATCTCTGACACCGTGTGTGCTCAAGGTGCTGTTGAAGCTCTGCCACCACTGTCGGTTGATGAACCTACCGTAACCATGACCTTCCAAGTAAACAACTCACCGTTTGCTGGCCTAGACGGCAAGTATGTTACCTCACGTAACATCATGGAGCGCTTGAACTCTGAGCTAGTACACAACGTTGCATTGCGCGTTGAGCAAGGTTCAGACCCAGATAAGTTCCGTGTATCTGGCCGTGGTGAGCTGCACTTAGGTATCTTGATTGAAAACATGCGTCGTGAAGGCTTCGAGCTTGCGGTATCACGCCCAGAAGTTATCTTGAAAACAGAAGACGGCGTTAAGCTGGAACCTTTCGAGAACCTGACCGTAGATATCGAAGAGTCTAGCCAAGGCTCCATCATGGAGAAGCTGGGCGAGCGTAAAGCTGAAATGACCGACATGGTGCCAGACGGTAAGGGTCGCGTACGTATCGACTTTATTATCCCTGCACGCGGTTTGATCGGTTTCCAAACCGAGTTTATGACCCTGACCTCAGGTTCTGGTTTGATGAACCATAGCTTTGACCATTACGGCCCGCACAAAGGCGGCACTATCGGTGCACGTACTAACGGCGTACTGATTTCTAATGGTAAAGGTAAGGCTTCAGCCTACTCGCTGTTTAACATTCAGGAACGTGGCCGTTTGTTTATCGACCACGCGACCGAAGTGTACGAAGGCATGGTAATCGGTATTCATAGCCGTGCTAACGACCTGACAGTTAACTGCATTAAGGGTAAGCAGCTGACCAACGTGCGTGCTTCAGGTACGGATGAAGCACTGACCCTGGTTACGCCTATCAAGATGACCCTTGAGCAATCACTAGAATTCATCGGTGACGATGAACTGGTTGAGGTGACGCCGAATTTCTTACGTATTCGTAAGCGCGGCTTGACTGAGAATGAGCGTAAGCGTTCTGGTCGCGATTAATCTCGACTTGCTAAGCTAAAATATAAAGGGCGCCTAAGGGCGCCTTTTTTTATGGGTAACGTAAGGTGTGAATGGTGAGGAGTGAGGAGTGAGGCGTTAAATAATATAAACAGCTCATTTCAGATTTGGCTTGGCCTTACCCCTCACTTTTTACCCATCACCCCTCACATTTAATGCAGGCAAAGCATATCCGACTGGCACTGAGGTAGGGTAATTTGCCACAATAGAAATATTTAGGGATGAAGCGAGGTCGTTATGAATCAGGTTATTGCGCAACTTTTCCACAGACTACACTTCATTCGCAATCATGGTGGGGACTTTTCCCGCTTTTTGCTTGCGCGAATACAAAACGATCGACTCAAAGTAACAGCGGGTTATTTGGCCTACATTACCTTGCTGTCGTTGGTACCTATGCTGGCGGTTATTTTTGCCATGATGTCGGCTTTCCCCATGTTTGCCGAGTTAAGAGAAACTATTCAGCACTTTGTGTTTGCTAACTTTGTGCCTGCCGCAGGCGATGTGGTGCAAGAAAAAATTCAAAGCTTTGTTGATAACGCCTCTAAAACTACGGCCGTTGGGGTAGTCGCACTGGCGTTTACCGCCATGCTATTGATTTCAGCGATTGATCAGAACTTCAACTATATTTGGCGAGCCACTGAGAAGCGGCGGCTGTCAGTGGCCTTTGCCACTTACTGGATGATACTGACCCTAGGGCCGATTTTAGTGGGTGCTAGTTTAGTGCTTACTTCCTATATCACCACCATAAGGGTGTTTGATAACGATGTGCTGGGGCTCGGCGGTCAGCTGTTATCCATCTTCCCCTTCATACTATCTACCTTGATGTTTGTGGTGTTTTACATGGTGGTACCCAATACTCGAGTTAAATTTAGTCACGCCATTTGTGGCGCTTTGGTCGCGGGGGTATTATTTGAAATAGCCAAACGAGGTTTCGCATTTTATATTGTGAAATTTCCTTCTTACGAAGCCATTTACGGCACGCTAGCGACCATTCCGATTATTTTTGTATGGGTATATCTCAGTTGGATGGTGGCCTTACTGGGCGCCGAAATTACGGCAGGATTAGGCGAGTATGAAAGCCTGCGCGGTGAACGTTTTGAAGACATAAACCCGGATGCTGAAGAGGAGATTGATTAATGCGCACCTTGTATCCCAGTATTACTGCTTATAAGCAGCAGCGGTTGTCAGTAACCGAGCGCCACCAATTATATGTAGAAGAAAGTGGTAACCCGCTGGGTATCCCCGTTGTTGTGCTTCATGGTGGCCCAGGAGCAGGTATTAGTGACGAGCATCGGCGCTTTTTTGATCCGGAAATCTATCGCATTATCCTTTTTGACCAGCGTGGTGCGGGTCAGTCGACGCCTCATGCAGAGTTGGCAGATAATCATACCCAAGCACTCATTGCCGATATAGAGCTTGTTCGTGAGGCGCTGGGTGTAGAGTCTTGGCTGGTATTTGGTGGCTCTTGGGGATCGACCTTGGCACTGTGTTATGCCATTGAGCATACCGAGCGGGTGCGAGGTTTGGTACTGCGTGGGCTGTTTTTGGCGAGGCAACAAGATTTACATTGGCTGTATCAGCCTGACGGCGGGGCAGCCCAGCTGTTTCCTGATTACTATCGAGACTTTATAGCCCCCTTAGAAGGTGACACTCGTCATTTGCTCAATCACTATTATCGCCTATTAACCAGCAGCAATGAGCTGGCGCGATTAAACGCGGCCCGCGCTTGGGCTATTTGGGAGGGACGTATTTCTACTTTACTCCCCAGAGTCGACGCCCAAGAGTATTACGGCGAGACGCACGGCGCATTAGCGTTGGCCAGAATTGAGTGTCATTACTTTATAAATAATTGTTTTATAGAAGAAAATTATATTGTTCGCCA
Source organism: Oceanisphaera ostreae (assembly GCF_042676125.1). NCBI lineage: Bacteria > Pseudomonadati > Pseudomonadota > Gammaproteobacteria > Aeromonadales > Aeromonadaceae > Oceanisphaera > Oceanisphaera ostreae. Next base: position 104,374 of record NZ_JBHTJS010000014.1, on the reverse strand, counting down.
AATTAACAAGCTGCGACAGCTACCAGCCGTGTTGGTACATGGTCGTTACGACGCTATTTGTAAGCCTGCGGCCGCCACCGAGCTGGCCGCGCACTGGCCAGAATTAATGCTGCAAATAGTGCCGGGTGCCGGACATTCAGCCTTCGAACCGCGTATTATAGACGCCTTGGTTAAAGCGACCGATCAGATGGCGAAGGAGTTAGCACAACCATGATTGCCCTGATCCAACGAGTCAGCTCGGCGTCGGTTATGGTCGCCGATGAGACGGTGGGCGCGATAGGCCCCGGTTTGTTAGTACTGTTAGGCGTAGAGCGCAACGATAGCCAAGCCAATGCCGATAAGCTACTGCGTAAGGTACTGGGTTATCGGATATTTAGCGATGAAGCCGGCAAAATGAACCTTAATGTCGGTCAAGCTGGCGGTAGTCTATTGGTCGTCTCGCAATTTACCCTGGCCGCCGATACCAATAGCGGTTTACGGCCCAGCTTTTCTAGTGCCGGAGCGCCTGCAGAGGCCGAAGCTTGGTATCACTATTTTGTAAAGGCCGCCGAGGAGCAGGGCATTACTACGGCCTCTGGCCGTTTTGCCGCCGATATGCAGGTTAGCCTAGTGAACGACGGTCCAGTGACCTTCTGGCTACAAGCCTGATTTTATATTGCAACCCAGCTGCCGGTCTTGCTCAGGCATGACTACCTTTACCTGCCCGTCTGGGCAGGTCTTTAAAATAATAATAATAGGAGCAGACCATGTATCGTGTGGTCACCCCGCAAACGGAAGCGGAACTTGAATCTTACTACCAACTGCGCTGGCAATTATTGCGCAAGTCTTGGCAGCAGCCTAGGGGCTCGGAGCGAGACGAGTTTGATGAGTATGCCCTGCATCGCATGATGGTGGATAACACCGGCAAACTAGTCGCCGTCGGGCGTCTTTATGTGAGTGGCGACGAAGCACAAATCCGCTTTATGGCAGTCGTACCCGAATGTCGCGACTTTGGCTTAGGTACGCGCATGGTGCAGGCCCTAGAGCAAGTTGCCCGCCAGCAAGGTGTGCGCCGATTAGTGATGAATGCTCGCGAAGAGGCAGTCGCATTTTATGGCCGCTGTGGCTTTACTGTGGTCGGCGAAGGCCCCATCAGCTTTGGTAAAATACCCCATCGACAGATGATTAAAGCGCTTACGTCCATCCATCAAATCCGCCACTGCCCAGAGCTGTGCGACGATCTGCAAAGCCAATGGCACAGCCGCATTCCCGTTAGCGAAAAAATGGGCATTAAAATCATTCAGTACACCGGCAGTCGTTTTAAAACTAAGGCTAATCTTACGGCTAACCTCAACATGCATGAGTCTATGTTTGCGGGCAGTATTTATAGTCAATGCGTGCTGACCGGCTGGGGGCTTATTTGGCTACAAATGAAGGAGTTCGGTCTTAATGGCGACATTGTGCAGGGCAGTGGTGATATTAAATATTTAAAGCCGGTGTGGGATGAACCCACAGCCGAAGTAACAGGCCGACTGCGCGAGCAACTGATGCCACTACAAGCCGGCGAGCGCGTACGAGTCGACCTTGAAGTAATCCTCTACAGCGGCGAGCAAAAATCCGCCATCTTCAACGGCCGCTACGTGATTTTGCCGCACTAGCGTCCGAAAGTCCGAAGGGCAGCTTTAAGCCGTCAGCGATCAGCTATAGATAGACACCGCTCTCTGCCGTCTTACCGGGCTTGCCCCGGTATCTTTCTTTGGTTCTATGTTTTATCTGGCGGCTTACGAGCCCAATGGCTACCCTTAATGGACTGCGTAAAGCGTACGGCCTAGACCTCTTACTCCCCAAGCTTTCTTACTGCATCGATCAATGGGCCAGATAAGCCGCCGTTAGGATAGAGCACGTCGCCGCTATACCAAGGCTTGCAGGGCGTGGCCAGTTTGGGCTGATGCAAGGTGAGCTGTGGCGTGCGCCAGGTGTCAGTGAGATCAATCGCTAACTCACGACAGCCGGCATCGTTAATCGCCCCTAACTGTAATTGCCAGCCCCCCGCAAAGTCCACGTTACCGCGTAGGGCGAGTAAATGGCGCACACTTTGTAATGCGCTGCCATCTAGCTGCCAACGGCCTTGGGTTACGGGGCCCGCCAGCTTTACCTGATAAATAAAGCCATCGCTTTGAGTTAAATCCAGCGCCGCCAAGGCGGGGTCCACGGTGCGTGCACGAGCATAATCTTCCGCTAATCGTGATTTAAGCCAGCTATCCAGCCCGACCTTTTCAATAAAAATATCTTGGCCATCTATTGCTAACTGACCCTGCCAACTTTTGGCTTGCTGCAAGTCACCATCCAGTGCGGCACTGATATTGACGGTGCCCGAAAATCCGCGGTCGCCATTTATCCAGCGGCTTAGTGGCCGTAATGCCAGCGCTTGGCCTTCCAGCAGTAATTTGCCAGGGTGTGGTGCATAGCGGCCAAGGTGGCCGCTTACCGACAGCTGGCCGTCTAATGCTTCAGTGGTGAGCTGTTCTATAGTGAGTTCGGTATCATCCAGCCGCGCCTTGGCTTGCCCTTGGCGGGCAACTAGGTTGCTGAACGCAACTTCATTCCAGCTGGCTTCTAATCGTGCTTGCTCGCTTAGCGGCCGCCATTGGCCAGCAGACCATGCCAAGTCAGATATAAATAGATCAGCACCCAATATGGATAATGCCAGCTCACTATCCAGAGATAACAGCTCGGCTTGGCTGATATTAAGTTTATGCAGACGTACATCGGGTGTAGGCCAATATAAACCCGGCTGCCAAATAAGTTTATTGCCCTGTAACGCTAGGCTGTCTATATCTAGCCGCGCTTGCTGTGGAATCCAACGTAGCTCGCTGTTAAAGGCACCTTCATAGGCTTGGCCGTTAATGCTCAGCCCTAGTTGCTCGCGGCTGCTCAGTAGCTCGCCGCTGTGTTTGTCGAGGCGCAGCCAGTCTAGCACTGCCTCATCGGCTTGCCATTGGCCACGGGCGTCGGGTAGGCCACCTGCTTGCCACTCAAGATAGCGAATGTCGCCCTTGATACCGTTACTGGTCAGTTTTGGGCTAGTAATGCTGACATCGGTGAATTGAGCGCGACTCAGCAGCAGCGTCCAGTCGGAAGCCAATTGCGGTAACTCATCGAATTGCACGCGGTTATGGCTAAACGCTGGCGCCGTTAAGGTAATTTCTTGCCTGGGGATATCTAGTGTGAGACCTGAGTCAAACAAGCCGTCAAACAGGCGGCTTTGAATACGCTCTAACTGTAATTGTTGCTGCGTTACCTGGCCATGAAAACTAATTTGTGCCATGGCTAGTGCGGGGTGGGTTAGCTGGCGCAGTTGACCATTAAGTGTAAAGTCAGACCACCACTGCCAAGCGCCATCTTGCCTAGGTTGCCAGTGTTTAATGGTGATATCGGTGCCTTTGGCCTCCCAGCCTTGCCAGTTTAGGCTTAAATTGGTGCTAGTGAGTTCATCAAGGGTGATATTGGCTAAATTATCGGGCAGCGTCAGCTCGGTGGCGTTATCCAGATCTATGTTGGCGTCAATAATATCGAGGGTGGCAATGCGTGTGTGTCCCGAAAGTGGCGATAGGCTGGCCAGCTGTACATACACTTTGCGAGCGCTAAACCAATCACCTAGCTGCACATCTTCGGCCAGCAGGGTGTAAGGGTGCAGCGGATTAAACTCTAGGTTGCCTACCGTGAGCTCAATATCGGTGTGTTCGTTAAGCCAGCCTAACACCGGCTTTTTCAATTGGTTAGCATCAAATACGCTCAGCAGCAGCCAGCCGGCTAGCAGCAGTATCAGCACTAACCCCAACAAATATTTGGCCAGCTTCTTCATCGCACTATCCCTTAATTATCCGAGACTTACATCATACATAGCCCATAGGCCGGTGGGAAACAAAGCCGTGACTAGAAATAGCGGTAAAGCGTGTGAAGGGTAAACATAACACCAGTACCAAAAACGTAGAGACTAAATATTTTTGCCACGGAATATACGGAAGTAGAGCTAGTTAAAATACGACAAAGAAAAAATATTTGTATGTAAAATCTTACAGAAATCAGTGCAAGCGCCAAGCTAAACAAAGAGCGGTACTTGTCGCGGATCTAGAAAGGCCGAAAAAGGGTCCACTTCACCGACACGCTTAATTCGCATCCGAAGCACTTAGCTTAGATGACCAAAAGTCAGTCTATGCGATTCTAAAAGAGTTGCTAGTCTAACTAAAAATGCCTGTGATCGCTGGCTGAGCTAGCTCTGCTGTCTGGGGGCATTCGTAAAAGGCCGAACAAAGGGCCTACCCCATCGACACGCTTAACCCGCATCCATGCGGCGCTCAAACACATGACGTCCCTGTCATGTGATGGTCGGTGAAGCAGGCTCCTTCATCCGACCCTATGCTACGGAGTTACCTGTTAGCATGGCTTACAAACAACAGCCGTACTTGGTCAACGCGCATAATGGGTTTTCATCTGTGCAAATTTAAGATTTGAGGTGTCAGGGTAGGGGAGAAGCGGGTTTTTGTCAGCGCACTAGGGCCTAGTGCGCTGTTTGAACATAACGCCGTATTGTCAGAAGTGCACTTGCTGGCAATCTTTGTTGGGTTATGGATCGAATATACCGTGAATATCCCCCTCTAGAGTAGACAGTGTTTGGCTGGCAAAACCAATAAAACCGGACTCACGAATTATATCGTTTGGTATGTTCAGCTGATAGTTATGGGCAGCGTTATCGTCTCAGGTTCTTAATCTCAGGCCACAATGAATTTATATTTATTTCATACTCTTATCGTTTAGGATGCAGATCGTGAAGCAGGAAGTTTCTGTATCTTTTTTATAATGGATTCAAGTTTTTATGAAACAAGAACTCCACGCTCTTGCCGCGCAACAGAGCATTCATAACCAAATAGCCCACCGTGCCCCCTTTGGCGATATCCTGTCGGCCACTATCGATATGGTGACTCAACAACTGCCCGATGCACTGGTGTCCTTCATGCGGCTGGATCCTGAGGATAATACCCTCAGTATCGTGGCCAGTAACGGCCTGTCCGACTCTTACCACCAGAGAATCCAGAAAGTACCGGTCGGCCCCACTTCTGGAACCTGCGGGGTGAGCGCCTATCGTAGAGAGATAGTGATCACCGATGACATCGAGCAGGATATCAACTGGATTCCTTTTGTTGAATATGCCCGCCTGGAAGGATTGGTTTCCTGCTGGTCGGCCCCGGTGCTGACCGCCGATGGCGAACTGTTGGGCACGTTTGCTACCTATTATCGCTATCCCAGAATGCCGACGCACAAAGAGCAAACCAGACTAATTCAGGCTGCAGGACTGCTGGCCCTAGCCATTGCGCATCAACGCGACCTGCAACAACTGAACTTTCAGCGCACTCACGATCAGTTGACCGGCCTGCTGAACCGAACGGCCTTTGAAACGCAGCTGGCATATAATTATCAGCTGTTTAGCCATCAGTCCCGGCGCATTACGGTGCTGGTGATTAATCTGGACGGATTCAAGAGTGTCAACGACGGTCTCGGCCATCATATTGGCGACCGTTTGCTGCAGGCCGTTGCCGAGCGGCTGCTCGCCTGGCTGCAACCCCAAGATATGGTTGCCCGGCTAGGCGGCGACGATTTTGGCCTGCTACTGCTAGACCGAGAGCAAGAAGATATTATTCAAGCGGCGGAGAGCCTACTCACCCTGTTGTCTCGGCCCTTTACTATTGACGAACACCAACTACATATCAGCGTCAGTATTGGCATTACGACCAGTGGCGAGTCAAGTCGGGAGAGTTGGGTCTTTATTCAGCACGCCCACTTTGCCATGCGCGAAGCCAAACTTCAGGGACGCAATACTTGGCAGTTTTACAGCGGCGACATCCGCTCGCAGATTTGCGATCATATTGCCCTGCGTCGGGAAATACTGGAAGCGATAGAAGGCGAGCAGTTCGTTGTTTACTATCAGCCATTGGTGGATGCACGTACCGGTAAGGTGCGAAGCATCGAGGCTTTGGTGCGCTGGGATCATCCGCAGCGGGGCATGGTGCCACCCAATGATTTCATTCCCCTAGCGGAGCAGACTGGGCAAATCATCGGCATCGATCGGTGGGTATTACGTCAGGCCTGTCTGGATACTGTGGATATTAACGCCAGCCGGCCAGCATCCCTACGGATTGGGGTGGCGGTCAATATCTCCCCAGTACACTTTCGCCGTGCCGGATTTTTTCTGGAAGTACAGCGAGTGCTGGAAGAAACAGGTTTGGAGCCATACCTGTTGGAGCTAGAAGTGACCGAAGGGGTGCTGATGTCGGGTGCCGATAAGGCTATCGAACAACTGAAAGCTCTGCGCCACCTTGGCGTGCTGGTGACTATCGATGACTTTGGTACTGGTTTTTCCAGCCTCAGCTATCTGCGTAAGCTACCGATTAACAAGGTCAAGCTGGATCGTAGCTTCATCCAGAGTATCGACCATAATCGAGATAATGCCGCTATCGTCCAAGGCGTTATCACCATGGCGCACCACTTAGGTCTGCAGGTAGTGGCGGAAGGAGTGGAAACCGTGGCCGAACAGGAGTATTTGATAAAGCGTGGCTGCGATCTGTTGCAAGGTTTTCATTTCTCTAGGCCGGTGCCGCTGGCTGAATTTATGGCACTACCCGCCATACTGACAGCCGAGTAATGCTCCCACAAACTACCATTATGTGAGGGGTAATAGTTGGAGTTCTGGCTCCAAATTAAAAGGAATAAATCTGACTTTAAAGGCGGCTCTAAGCGGTAACACCATTCAGTTAAGCGTGTTTAGACCGAATGGTGTATCTCGTTTTTGACATTCGAACGGTTGTAGTGCTCGCACCTCGTCAGAAGTTTTAACTCCCTCGGCTGCACATTGGGACTTGATGGCCCGAGCAGGCTTTCAGAGATATCAATAGTTAGGTGTTTAGTTACTTGAGGGTATCACAGCCGTTTATTCTTTGGTGTTGGCTTCGTCATAATTTAAGCCTAAGACGTAAGTCGAGAACACTCCTACTTAAAAAAGTTGTCAACAAAACACCGGCAACTCAGATGTTGACGGGGAAGGTAGAGGGCGTCTGCTCAGCCGACCATCTGCGCCAAGGATGGCGCGGTTGAGCCTACATGGAGGTATTCACGGCGAGTCGGAGGAGTAGTGCCCTCTGCCCGACTATTGCTACCTATTCCAACAAACACTCCCCCTTCGGTATCGGTAAGACTGCTGAAAACTTGGTGTTTTTCCTTAGCTGATCGCTGATCGCTGACGGCTTCAAGCTTAACTCTGCCCGAAGGGCCCGCTCTTACCATCAAGATCCCTTTCAGATCTGATCGCTATTTTTCCGTGTATTCCGTGGCGAGAGAGTCTTTAAGTTTTTGTTCCGCCTTCGGCGTAATGCGAGAGCAAGCGTGCGCCTACAAGTGCCAAAGCCAAGAGCAGATACCGGAGCAAGTCCGGCAAGACGGCATAGAGATAACGCCAAGCTCAACAAAGGGTAAGATACCGGGGCTGTCATGCCGGTACTGAATCAAGTTCAGCATGACGAAGCCCCGATACCGGTAAGGCGGCCTAAAGATTACACCCAAACCAGCCTAGATATTCAGTCTCTTTTTCGCCTGTCACTTTTGCTTAGGTCTAATCCCAGCTCTTACCACCATCAAGATCCCTTTCAGATCTGATCGCTATTTTTCCGTGTTCTTCCGTGTATTCCGTGGCGAAAGGGTCTTTAGGTTTTTCTTCCAGCTTCTAGCTTACCGCTGTGTTTTAAACCTTCCCATAATGATCTCGCTCGCCTAGCCAGCGGCGAATGAGCGGTGCGACTACTTGGGGGTGGGCGTCTACCAGGTATCGGGCCAAGCGTTGTACTTCGGGTAATAGATGTTGGTCGCGTATGAGGTCGGCGATTTTTAGATCTGCCAAGCCGGTTTGCTTGGTGCCGAGCAGTTCGCCGGGGCCGCGAATTTCTAAGTCTTTTTGCGCAATAATAAAGCCGTCGTTAGTATCGCGCAGCACACCGAGGCGCTGGCTGGCGGTTTTGGTTAGTGGCGCGTGATACAACAATACGCAATGTGATGCCACCGCCCCTCGGCCGACGCGGCCACGTAATTGGTGTAACTGAGCTAGGCCTAAACGCTCGGGGTTTTCGATAATCATTAACGAGGCATTAGGCACATCCACGCCCACTTCTATTACGGTGGTGGCTACCAGCAAGTCTAACTTGCCGGACTTAAAGTCCGCCATTACCGCCTGCTTTTCTGCCGCCTTCATCCGCCCGTGAACTAAGCCAACGGCCAGCTCGGGTAATTGCGCGGTAAGTTCGGTGGCAGTATCTTCTGCCGCTTGGCATTCCAATACTTCAGACTCATCAATTAGAGTACATACCCAATAGGCTTGGCGGCCTTGTTCGCGACATACCTCGCGTACTCGGGCCACTATATCTTCGCGGCGAGTGTCGGGCATGGCGACCGTCGTGACGGGGGTGCGGCCCGGTGGTAGCTCGTCGATAATAGAGGTGTCGAGATCCGCATAAGCGGTCATGGCCAAGGTGCGTGGAATAGGGGTCGCCGTCATAATCAGCTGATGCGGATAAAACTCCCCTTGGCTGCCTTTTTCGCGCAAGGCCAAGCGCTGATGCACGCCAAAGCGGTGTTGCTCATCGATGATCACCAGCTCTAGCGCATTAAACTTTACTTGTTCTTGAAATAGCGCGTGAGTGCCGACGATCATGCCCACTTCACCGCTGGCCAAGCGCTCTAGCTGCTCGAGGCGCGCTTTGCCTTTTACCTTGCCCGCCAGCCAGCCTACCTGAATGCCTAACGGTGCCAGCCAAGCAGCAAAGTTATTGGCATGTTGTTCGGCAAGCAGTTCGGTGGGAGCCATTAATGCCACTTGACCCTGATTACCAATCACCTGCAAGGCCGCCAGTGCCGCCACTAGTGTTTTACCTGAGCCCACATCCCCTTGTACGAGCCGCATCATGGGCACATTTTTTTGTAAGTCGGCGTTAATCTCGCTTACTACCCTGTGCTGGGCTCCGGTAGGGGTAAAAGGTAGCTGTGCTAGAAAGTCATCAATTAATGCTTTGGGATAGTTTAAGCCGCGGGCTTGGTGCGCCTGACTGTGTTCGCGTACCTTGAGTACCGACAGGTTATGAGCCAGCAGTTCTTCCATTACCAAGCGTTGTTGGGCGGGGTGCGTGCCTTGTTCAAGCTCAAACAGCACCACATCAGCCGGTGGCCGATGTAACAATCGCACCGCGTTATTGAGGCTCATTTGCCGATCGTACAAGCCATCGGGTAACCACTCTTGCAAAGGCGTTTGCTCTAGCAAAGCGAGCGCTTGATCGGTGAGCTGGCGCAGGGTGATTTGGCGCAAACCTTCGGTGGCGCCGTAAACCGGAGTGAAGCAGGTTTCGCTGGCAACCGGCAACTCACCTTGCTGCAAGCTGTACTCTGGATGGATGATTTCTAGACCGTGTTGGCCGGGGCGTATTTCGCCAAAAGCACGAATTTGCGTGCCCGCAGTGAGGCCGTTTTTTTGAATAGCAGAAAAGTTGAAAAAGCGCAGTGTCAGGCTACCGGTGTTATCGCGCATGCGGCACAGCAGCATCCGTTTGCGGCCATAGCTAATATTGCTATCGACTATTTCACCGATCACCGATACATGCATGCCGGGCATGAGCCCTGCAATGGGATAAACCTGCGTGCGATCTTCGTAGCGCAATGGCAGATGAAACAACAAGTCTTGCACGGTTTCTAAACCCAACCGTTGCAATTTTTCCAGCATCTTGTCGCCCACGCCCTTGAGCAAACTCAGGGACATCTTGTCCAGATTCATAACGGCCCCACCCTGTAAATATATACAGAGAATAGCAAAGCCCGGAATAAAAAGGGAGCAAGAGCCGCGGTAAGCCTTCAGCTGTCAGCGATCAGTTAAAGAGAAAACACCAAACTCGCAGAGATTGGTGTTTTTAGTTTGGTTTTATCTGACGGCTTAAAGCTTACCGCTTATAGCTGTCTTTAAAGCAGCCTTTTAAGCAACACATTGGCTCGGGTGCGTTGTACGCGTTTCAGTAGGCGCTGTACTGGGGCGGGATAGTCGGCTATTTCTTCAATCTCTGAGAAATGTTCAACGCGCTGGCAGTGTTCAAGGATATTGGCTTTTTCTGCCATAAAGCTGGGCTGCAATAGGTGCTCGGGATCTTGCAGCAAGAGGCCATTTTCCAAATCCAGCCCCCACGCGCGCGGGTTAAGGTTATTGCCGGTAATCACCGCCAAATCGTCATCCACAAACAGCCCTTTAAGGTGGTACGAGTTGCGATCGTGACGCCACAGCATAATGTTCAGCTTACCCTGATAAATTGAGGTTTGGTGAGCGCGGGCAAAACGACGCAAGTTAGTTTCATATAAATAGGGCAGGCCGCCTATAGTACGAAATGGCTCTTCGGGCGCAATATAAAAGTCGTTGGCGGTCTTATCACCAATGACTATCGTTACTGCTACCCCTTTCTTAAGCAGGCCGCGAATATCTTTCGCTAGCGGTTTAGGCAAGTTGAAATAAGGAGTGCATACAAATAACTGCTGTTTTGCGCTGCGTAAGGTAGTACGAATAGCGCGATTGAGGCGATTGCCAATTTTTCCTAAACCTGCCAGCGGCGTCACCGAAACCTGACCTGAGTGTCGCGTTTCGCTGGTAAATTGATACTGGGCACGCTTCATTTGTTGCTTAAACTGGCGAATAACGGGGCGTAGCTGGCGCGCGGTAGGAATGGGCTCAGCAGTGAGTAGTGGTACCGCCGGATTATCGAGAAACAGACGCGCCATGTAGTCGACCATGGTATCGGCTAATTTAGCGTCGTTAAACTGATGATAGCGATCAAAGCGGTAGCGGTCTTGCTGGTGCAGGTAAATATCGTTGAGGCTGGCGCCGGAATAGAGCAGCGTATCATCAAACACGAATCCCTTGAGGTGCAAAATACCCAACACTTCTCGGCCTTTTACCGGTACACCGTAAATATCAATGGGTTCGGCATAGCGCTCGCTAAATTCTTGGTACATTTTGTGGTTGCCGCCTTGGCCTTTATGGCCAATTAAACCGCGTTGTGCCCGATGAAAATCGACAAACAAGCAAATTTCCAATGCTGGATTCGCCTGTTTCGCCTCATAAAGAGCAGTCAAAATTTCCCGACCGGCGGCGTCATCTTGCAAATATAGGGCAACCAGATAAATGCGCTGTTGAGCGGCACTAATCAGTTCTAGCAATCGCTGTTTAAAGCCGAGGGCTGAATGCAGAATGCCCATTTGCTCGGCATTGATGGCCAGCGCAGGTAAACGCTGTAGCAAGGCTCGGTAGTTATGAACTAGTGGCATAAATCAATCCGGTTAATAAGTTGTCGCCCAAGACCATACTTAAGCGACAATATTTGCAGGCAGTTTACCGAATTTTAGCGGGGGGCGGCAAATTACCGTCGTTCTGGCTATAATCCTGCCTTAAATAGGGCGGGTAGCCTGTTCTAACCAGGCTAAATCATCACCTTCAAGTTGTGGGCTAATGTTTTCCCATACTTGGGCGTGATATTGGTTAAGCCATTGAATGTGCTTGTCTTCTAGCCAGTGGTTATCAATTAAACGTCGGTCGAAGGGGACAAAGGTGAGCGTTTCAAATTCAAACACCGGAATATCGCCGCCCAAGTCTGCGGGCTGCACCACCTGCAGGTTTTCACAGCGAATACCAAAACCATCTTCGCGATAATAACCTGGCTCGTTAGACACTATCATGCCCGTTGTTAAAGGGACTATGCTGCCTTTAGGCGAAATACGCTGCGGACCTTCATGCACGCTTAAATAATGACCTACACCATGACCGGTGCCATGATCGAAGTTGTAGCCTTGTTGCCACAGTGGCATACGAGCCAAGGCATCCAGCTGCTGGCCACCGGTTCCCGCTGGAAAACGTGCATCGGCCAAGTCGATATGGCCGCGCATTACCAAGGTAAACAGCTTCTGCATTTCGGCATCGGGCTCGCCCACCGCCACCGTGCGCGTGATATCTGTGGTGCCGTCTAAGTACTGACCGCCAGAGTCGACTAAATAGATAGCATCTTGGCCCAAGGTGCGGGGCGTACCGTTAAGGTGATGGTAGTGACACATGGCTGCATTGGGGCCTAATGCCGAAATAGTACTAAAGCTGGGTTCAACAAATTCGCTGTTAGCAGCGCGAAAACCTTCTAGCTTATCGGCCAATGTACCTTCGTGTTCTAGCTCGGGGTTGGCTTGATTTATACGTCTATCTAACCAGGCTAAAAAACGGCTTACGGCGGCACCGTCACGCAGATGGGCGGTGCGACTGCCGTTTACTTCTACAGGATTTTTGCAGGCTTTAGGCAGCATACAAGGATCATCGTCATAGACCAGTTCGGCACCGGCTTCGCTTAATACCAGTGCGCTCCATGCGTTGGCCGTAGTTGGGTCGAGCTGTACTCGCGCGCCTTGTTTACCCAATGCTTGCAAGGCCGTCGCCAATTCATTAACCGGCAACAGACTCACGTTGTTGCCACTGTGCGCCTGCAAGTCTAAACCAGCAAACTTGGCAGGATCGGCAAATAATTGCACGCTGCCATCTTGATGTAATAGGGCGAAGCTCAGCACCACCGGCAAGCAGCTAATGTCGCGGCCGCGAATATTCAACAACCAGTTAATGGGCTCGGCTTGAGTAAGTAACTGAACATCTACCTGCAAGGCTGCCAAGTCTTGTGCAATACGGCTGCGTTTAGCTTCACTATGTTGGCCGCTGTAATCTTGGCTTAGCAATAGCGCAGCATGACAATCAGGCACGGGACGGTCGTGCCACTGTTCGTCAATCAAGTTATTACTCACCGGCACTAGCGTAATATGGTGTGCCGCCAGCTTTTCCTCGGCATTCTGATACCAGCTCTGACTGTGCAGGTGCGGGTCAAAGCCCACCTTATCGCCGGCGTTTAGCTCAGTTAGCAGCCAATCTAGATAAGGTTCGCTAATGAGGTGATGGTAACCAAACAGTGTCGCATCGCACTGCTGGCGAACTTGTACCGTGTAACGCCCATCCACAAACACCGCCGCCTTGTCGGTTAGCACCACGGCGGCACCGGCGGAGCCAGTAAAGCCGCTTATCCAAGCCAACCGTTCGGCATAAGGCGGAATATACTCCCCTAAATGCTCGTCGTCGTGGGGCACAATAAAAGCGTTAATGCTGTTTTCGGCCATAGCGCAACGAACGGCCGCTAGACGATTGGCGTGGGACATGGGGGCTCCTTAACGAGAATAAATACTGCGGTCAGCTACAGACTATACCAAAATATAAAAAATATTTTTGCCACGAAATCCACGGAACTGTGAAGAGAAAAGAAAGCGGTACGTCTTACGCTATACGCTAAAGACAAAACCAAACTCACCTGCATATTTAGTTTCTACTTCGTCTGTCACTGTTGCTTATGTCTAGTATCAGCTTTTACCATCAAGATCCCTTGCCGGTTTGATCACTATTTTTCCGCGGTTTTCGTTGCGAAATATGTTTTGGCCTGCTGTGGCTGATCGCTTAAAGCTGAAAGCTTACCGCTTTATCTTCAGCTGCTGGATTAGCAGCGCGGCGACTATCATCGATAGGCCGACTAGGGTGGCGGGGTAAATTTCTTCGCCTACCAAAAAGTACAGCAGCAAGAGCGACACGAAAGGCGAGATAAAAATAAGATTCGAGAGACGTGCAGTGTGCTCGGCATAACGCATGGCCAGCAGCCACAATACGAAGGCGAAGCCCATCTCGAAGAACCCAATATAAATGGCGCCCACCCAACCTTGCCACGCGGTTAACTGGAAATCAGACCACAGGGCGGTGGCGATAACGACTAACGGCAAGGCCAGTAAGAAGCTTAAGGTGAGGGTAACCAGCGGATCGCCTTGATGGCGGGCATTTAGAATCCAATAACCGGCCCACAGCAAGGTGGAAAATAACGCCAGCGCCACGCCGAACGGGTCTTCAAAATTTAAACTCAGCAAGTCGCCTTTGGTGGCGATCACCATGGCTCCTAAATAGCCCAGCAATATGGCTATCCAGTCTTGCTTGCGAATGGTCTGCCCTAAAAATGGCACCGCTAATAAGGTGAGGGTAATTGCCCACGTATAATTCAGTGTTTGTGCCTGTTGCGCCGGTAATCGGTCGTAAGCCTGAAACAACACCAAATAATACAGCGTAGGATTTATCATCCCCAGCAGCAGATAATAACGGGGATGTGCTTTAAAACTCTGGACTAATAAGACCAATTTTCTTTGCCACGCCAAAATACTCAGCAATAACAGGGCTGAAGTTACGGTGGCCACCAGTAATAACTGTGCCGGTGAAAAATAGCCCAGCGATAGCTTAAAAGCGGTGGCGACGGTAGACCAACAAGCCACGGCACCTAAGCCGTAAATATAGGCTTTTCTTTGATTTTTTATCTGCTGCTTCATTTGCTGCTTCATTAACTGAGAGTAGGCCCGCGCAAGGGCAAAAGAGCAGTCTAGGTAGTGCGGCTAGCAGGATCAAGCCCAGTGCTCTTAACCTGAGGAGTAAAGCGTGAGATGTGATGGGTGTTTACTGCAACATGGTTATTTGAGGTCATTAAACGGACGTTGTTTTTCTTTTTCCAGTACCAACTCTTCTAATACCTGCACTCGCTCGCGTAGCTGAAAATTCTGAGTCTCTAATTGCTGTACCCGCAGTGTTATCTCGGTGTGGCCACGCCCTTGGTTAACTACCAAGAGTACGGCGCCGATGGCTAACCCCAATAATAATATTCCCAGCATCGCTTTCTCCTCGGTTATTTTTATCTCCTAGCTAAATTAAGCTAGCACACCGCCTTCCACGATACGCCATAACCCCATTCTGCTCCACAGGAACGCCAGCTAAAGCGACGGGCTACAAAGGGTTTCTGTTATCTATAATGTTTCCAACCGACGGCTTAGGTGCCTCTGACTCGACTGCAAGGTTGTGGTTAAAGGATAGGCTTACCGATATCCCTAAATCCTATCCAATAAAAAGGGCTGCGTTAGCAGCCCTTTATTCATGTTATGGCATATAAACCAGATTAGTGGTTGTCTACCATCTTAGGTGCTTGGTCTTCATCAAACACCGGCAGTGGCTTGTGTTTTGATGCCAAGAAGGTGTAAATAACCGGCAACACAAACAACGTAAACAAGGTACCAATACTCAAGCCAGACACAATAACAATGCCCATGCCAAAGCGTGAAATCGCACCAGCACCTACAGCAAATAGTAGCGGTACTAAGCCTGCTACCATGGCTGCGGTGGTCATCAAGATTGCGCGCAGACGAATACGAGCCGCGATGCGGATTGAATCGGTGCGGCTGGCGCCGGCAAGCTGCTCTTCTTTTGCCACTTCACACATCAAGATACCGTGCTTGGTAATGACCCCCACCAGCGTAATTAGCCCCACCTGAGTATAAATGTTCATGGTGGCTAGTCCCCACGCCAAGGCAATTAAGGCGCCAGAAATAGCCAACGGCACCGACACCATGATAACCAAGGGGTCACGCACACTTTCAAACTGCGATGCCAACACCAAGAAGATGATGAACAAAGCCAACAAGAAGGTCATGTACAGCGCGTTACCTTCAGTAACAAACTGGCGAGCACCACCTAAGTAGTCGTGGCTATAGCCTTTGGGTAAGTTGGCTGACACATCTTGCTCTAAGAAGTTAATCGCATCACCCATCGATATCCCCGGCGTAAGCACGGCACCAATGGTTGCCGAGTTCAGCTGGTTGTAATGGGGCAGGGAGCGAGGCTGAGCTTCCATAGTAATAGAAACGAGGTTAGACAACGGCACCATGTCGCCATTGCCCGCACGCACATAGTAATCTCTGATAGAGTCCGGGTTGAGTCGATCTTTACGATAAACCTGTGGGATCACCTCATAGCTGCGGCCATCTAAGTCCACGCGGTTAACGTAGCCATCACTCATCATGGTCGACAAGGTCGTGGCAATATCTTGCATAGTGATACCATAAGCACCGGCTTTATCGCGGTTTACCTTAATTTTCATGGTGCCCGAGTCAAAGGCCAAGTCCAGCTCGCTATACACGAACATCGGGCTTTGACTGACTTTTTTCAGCACATCGGCCGCCACTTCATATAGGCTTTCAAACGAGTTAGGCGTAGTCAGTACATATTGCACCGGCAAACCACTAGAAGCGCCGGGCAACTCAGGGAACTCAAAGGCGCTGATCGCCACCGATGGGATGGCCTTCAGTTGTGGCGTAAGGCGGTCGATAACCGCTTTTTGGCCATCACGCTGGCTCCACGGTTTAAGCACCGCGACCGCTAGGCCTTGGTTGGCGTTAGGCACACCGGCAATGGTCAGAGAAGTGGCTAGGCCATCTTCTTTATCCAATACCTCAACCGCTTTACGCATGTTGTTTTCGATGTAATCGAGGTTGGCTGAGTTAGGGGCTTTAGCCATCATCAAGAAGGCACCCTTATCTTCACTCGGAGCCAATTCGCTGGGGATAAAGCTAAACAGCACCGGCATAGAGGCAAACACCAATACTGCAAAGGCAATCACCACGGGGCGTTTCGCCAATACCGCATCCAACATACGAGAATAGTTGTGGGTCAGCTTATCGAGCGTGTTTTCTACGCCGCGTTCAAAACGGTTGGGATTGGTGTGCGGCTTAAGCAGCTTAGAGCACATCATAGGTGACAGCGTAAGCGCTACTATGCCTGAGATAAACACCGCACCGGCCAGTGTTAACGCAAACTCTTTAAACAAAGAGCCAGTAATGCCGTCCATCAGGGCAATAGGCGCATACACCGCCGCCAAGGTGATGGTCATGGTAATGACCGGCACCGCAATTTCACGGGTGCCAATAATGGCCGCTCGATAGGGTTCTTCGCCCGCTTTAATATGCCGGTCGACGTTCTCTACCACCACGATGGCGTCATCCACCACCAAACCGATAGCCAATACCATGGCGAGCAACGTCATGAGGTTGATACTAAAACCAAATGCGCTCATTAGTATCGCGACACCAATCAGTGACAGAGGAATAGTAATAATCGGGATTAATACTGCACGAAACGAGCCCAAGAACAGCGTGATCACGATAACTACGATTAACGACGCTTCTAGTATGGTTTTAATAACCTCACTAATAGACTCGTTAATGGCATCGGTCGCATCGTAAAGCAGTTGCATCTTGATGGTGTCAGGCATGTTGCTTTCTAGCTCAGGCAACATGTTACGCACGTTTTCAGCCACACTTAACGGGTTAGCCGAAGGCGTAGGATCCACACCAATCACCACGGCGGGTTGACCATCGGCCAGCGCACGCACTACGTCATGACTTTTTTCTAGTGACACTTGAGCAATATCGCGCAAACGCACTACCGCATCATCACGGGTGGCCACCACCAAAGATTCTAGTTGTTCGGGGTTCTCTATCTGGGTGTTGATATCACTGTTATACACCATGAAATAGCCAGTCGCCTGGCCGGCTGCTGCTTGGTAGTTGTTAGCTTGTAATACTGACAGTACCTCGGCGGCGGTGAGCTTGTGCGCCGCCATGCGCAGCGGATCTATCCAAATGCGTAGCGCAAACTTAGCGCCACCAAATAGGTTGATCTTGGCCACGCCATCTACCGAGTAAAACTGCGGCCGTATTACGCGCTCTAAGTAGTCGTTGATCTGCGGGGCACTTAGCTCGTCACTACTAAAAGCGATATACATGATGGACGTTGAAGCACCTGTGGTCATCTCTAGGCTGGGATCTTCGGCTTCTTGAGGTAGCTGCGAGCGCACCGAGTTGACCCGAGCCAAAATATCGGACAGGGCGGCATTAGAGTCGGTATTCAACTTCATTTGCACGGTAATGCTTGAGCTGCCGTTACTACTGTTGGAGCTCATAAAGTCGATATTATCAGCCTGTGCTATGGCCTGCTCTAAGGGTTGAGTAATAAAGCCCTGAATGAGGTCGGAACTAGCACCGTAATAGCCGGTACTGACCGTGATCACGGTATTGGTCATTTCTGGGTATTCACGCACCTGCATTTTTTGCAGTGCTTGTAAGCCGAGCAGCACGATCAGTAAACTGATCGAAATGGCTAACACCGGCCGTTTAATAAAAATATCAGTAAAACGCATCAGATTCTCCGCTTACAGCTGGGGCGCTGACTCAGGGGTGTCTAGCGCATCGTTTTCTACCGGCTTCACATGACTGCCGTTAGATAAACGTACCTGACCCGAAGTCACGATAATTTCGCCGAGCTTTAGGCCCTTTACTACGCGCGCATAATCATCTTCGCGTTCGGCGACCTCAATCACTCTTTGCGTTGCCACCAGCACGGATTCATCGTCTGCTTTCGCTTTACCTTCTTCTGGCTGTTGCTCTTCAACTACATATACAGTTTGGCCATAAAGCGTGAAGTTAATCGCATGCTGCGGTACTAATATTTGCTCAGTTTGAGTGGGTAACTGCACATCTAACTTAGCAAACATGCCAGAGCGTAGCTTACCGTCTTTATTAGGAATGCTGGCTTGTACCTGTACTACGCCTGAACCTGGATTGACCTGCGGTTCAATCGCGGTGATCTCGCCTTCAAATGGCGTAGTTGGGTAGGCATCAACAAAAATATTTAACGACTGTCCCACTGCTATATCGGCAATACGCGTTTGCGCAATGGTAAAGCGAATACGGAACTGGCTGATGTCTTCTAAGCGTGCAATATCGCTACCCGCGTTCAAATATTGACCCAAAAAGGCGTTACGAATACCCATTACACCGTCAAACGGTGCACGAATAGTGCGACGCGCTATGGTGGCTTTTAACGAGTCAACCTGACCTATCAACTCTTGATAGTTAGCTTGGGCTTCATCAAGTTGGCCTTTAGACACAGAGCCACGAGTAAATAGCTGGCGCATCCGTTTCAAATTAGCTTCTACCGCAGGCACTCGACCTTGAGCACTGCGCAAGTTGGCCTTTTCTACATCGGCGTCTAATTCCAGCAGGGTGTCACCGGTTTTTACTTGTTGGCCAGATTCAAAGTGAATCACCCTAACAATGCCAGCGGATTCATTGCTTACATTAATGCCTTGAATAGGCTCAATAAAACCAATGGCAGCAATGCGGGGAGTCCAATCCTTGGGTGTTATCTCGGTGGTGGTGACCGGAAAGCTAGGTACCGGCATATTAGCGAAGTATTCGCCCATCATCTTTTGTTTAAACAAGTTAAAGCCGATGACGCTGCCGAAGATGAGAATCACCAGCAACAACATGGACAGAGTCCATTTTTTCATTAGTTTACTCCCGCAACTTTATAATAATTAACGTTTAAGAATAGCGTTCCAGCTGGCATCAAGCAGTTGCTGATACATAGCATCATCAAGCTCAATACAGCCTTTAGTGCACTTTTGTGTAAGTAACATCAAATTTTCGAGGGCCAAAAAAACCAATAACTCGGCTGGTATATCACGGAATAAACCGCTGATACGACCGCACTCAAAAAACTCATGCACCGGTTTAAAATAGCGTTCATCCATTTTCCGCTCTTCTTCTCGGTTGAACAGAGGAGAGGCTTCATACTGCACCCGATAGCACAGGCCATCGGGACTGGCTTGCAAATAATGCATAGTGTTAAACCAAAGCGTACAAAATTGCTCATAGTTTGGCTGTTCGGCATTCACACCTTGCAAGATAGCAACCGAGGCACCGCGCAGTCGCTCTTCATGCAGGCAGCGCAATAGCGTTTCTTTATCAGCGAAATAACGATAAATAGTGCCGGTGGCCACTTTGGCTTGCTTTGCGACTTGTTGCATCGAGATGCCATGAAAACCCCGGCGAGCGATAAGAGCCTCGGCCGAGCTTAAAATACGTTCACGTTTATCTGGCATAACTTTACCGCCATCAGTGTAAAAGACCTGTGAATGAACGTTCATTCATTTTGTGGGATTTTAGGTGTTTTCACCTATAAGTCAATTACCCAACAAGGGGACAACATGTCTACCAGGCAAAAAAACAGCACTTTGCTGGCAAAGTGACCAGGTGAGCATTTATTATAAAATAGTGCTGGACAAGAAGGTGGCTGGGTCTTAATATTCGCCTCGTCCAAATGCGAGCGCCCGTAGCTCAGCTGGATAGAGCGCTGCCCTCCGGAGGCAGAGGTCACAGGTTCAAATCCTGTCGGGCGCGCCATCTAGTGTATGAGGACAAGCTTAGTAACATAAGCAATAGTAATAATGGTGATTGTAGCTCAGTTGGTAGAGTCCCGGATTGTGATTCCGGTTGTCGCGGGTTCGAGCCCCGTCAGTCACCCCAGTTTCAGGTTACGGCCTGGAAGTAGTAAAGAAATGTGCGAGGGTGGCGGAATTGGTAGACGCGCTAGCTTCAGGTGTTAGTGCCTTCGGGTGTGGGGGTTCAAGTCCCCCCCTTCGCACCACTACTTCAATAAGTTGTAATTGTACTCTAACGGAGTACAATGCAGAGCGGTGAAAAGGCTTAGGCCTTAAGAATAAAGAAGTATTTCGGCGTTTAGCGCAGCTTGGTAGCGCATCTGGTTTGGGACCAGAGGGTCGCAGGTTCGAATCCTGCAACGCCGACCAATTCCAAAACTAGCGTAGCTAGTTTGAAAGTAGTAAAAGTTTTACGGCGTTTAGCGCAGCTTGGTAGCGCATCTGGTTTGGGACCAGAGGGTCGCAGGTTCGAATCCTGCAACGCCGACCAATTAAGAAGCCAGCTCATGTAGCTGGCTTTTTTCTGTCTAAAATTCAGTAAACACGAGACACCTTAGCGCAGCTTGGTAGCGCATCTCATCCCTTAGGAATAAGTTGGACCAGAGAGGGTGTTTTCGCAGGTTCGAATCTTTTAAGTGATGTGAGGGGTAAAAACAACCCATCGAATGCCACCAGAATAAACACCGCCCTTTGCCGTCTTACCGGACTGGCTCCGGTATCTCGCACTTATATCATTCTGTAAAATTAACTGGTTAGATTTAGCCACTTTTGGGAGCTCATGTGTGTTGTGAATAAGAAATAGGAGCATCCAAGACCTAAACCCAACCAGCGCAGTCTTTTGTAGTGTGCCGCTTTAGCTGGCTCTCCCGTCTCAGCGGGAATGTTTAAACTATCCAGCCTCGCAGGACCCACAGCTAAAGCGTGGGACTACAAGTGCGGTGCCTACCTTTATAGCTCGCTGGAATATACTCTGGTTTCCCCTCACGCCTCACCGTCCTTTAAACACAAACAGGACTTAGCGGCTAAATAGCCATACAATGGTCATAAGTCTCTGTAGATCATGGCAATATCATGACCAAAGAAGTAATGCCTAAAACAACAAAAGCCACCAAACCAACTAGCGCCACCCAAGTGCAGTCGCTTTCGCGTGCCTTATTGCTACTGGAGTGCTTGGCCGCCTCGGATATGGGAATGTCACTCACCGAAGTCGCCAATAGCCTAGGGCTAGCACCTTCCACGACGCACCGCTTACTGAACAGCTTGCGCAGCCACGACTTTGTAGATGTGGATGACACCCAAGGCTTGTGGAGCATCGGCGTAAAAGCCTTTGCGGTAGGTAACGCCTATCTGAAAAAGCGTGATGTAATTGCCCAGTCACGGCCCTTTATGAAGCGTTTAGTGGCCGACACCGGTGAAACCTCTAACCTCGCTATTTTAGAGCAAGGCAGAGTCGTCTATGTTGGGCAGGTGGAGTCACCGCAAACCATGCGCATGGTAGTGTCATTGGGTAGCAGCTCACCGTTGCATGCCTCTGGCGTGGGCAAGGCGCTGTTATCGGTCGTGCCGCTTAAAGATGCTATGGCGTTAATTAAACAAACCAATATGGTAGCGTTTACCGAGCACACCATTACCAGCGCCGACCAGTTTGCGAGCGAGTTGCAGCATATCAAGCAACAAGGTTACTCGTTAGACGACGAAGAGCAATTTGAAGGCCTGCGTTGCATTGCCGCCAATATTTATAACGAATATGGTGAGGCCGTAGCGGCTATTTCTATTTCTGGCCCCGCCGTCCGCGTAAAGCGCGAACGCTTAGTGCCGTTGAGCCAGTTAGTAATGGATGCAGCAAAAGAAGTGACCTTAGTGATTGGTGGGAAGCAGCCTGCTTCGCGGAATGTTGAATGCTGAATTGTTAATGTTGAATAAATAGCAGTATAAAAAGGGGTCGTTCATCACCTAGACCTGTGGTGGCAACCTATTGTGCAACCCAGTAACTTACCGCATTTATTGATGCTAAATTTACTGTCAGTATGGCGGAGTTTAGTGGGTAATCAGTAATCAGTAATCAGGTACGTCTTACTCGGTTGCTAAATAGGTTTGGTTGTTAGGCTCTGTCGTCCTCATTACCCTCAACGCCTCATCAAGCGCCGTTAATAATAAAAATACGCGGTGAGTTTTGCTGCCATATCTTCCGTATACCAGTGTTGGTATTGAACTTGGCTACGCAGTGCTAAGTTGCGATTAAAGGTCCAGTGCCAGCTTACCGTCATTGATGAATCTTGACTGGCCTGCGCATCAATTAGCGCTAGATATTGCCCTTGTATACCGACACGGTGCTGGTCCGCCACTTGATAGATCAAACCTGCCTCTGCACCTAAGGCTAAAGTAATGTCATGATCCGTCAGCTCACCGTGACTTACTGCAGTAGAAAATAATGAATAAACATGAAGAGTATCCGCACTGCCCCAGGCTTTTCCGGTGCCACCTTGAGCAAACCAACGACCGGCTTGTTTTTCGGCCATTGGTTTTCGATCAAAACCTGCTCTTATATTCCAGGCGAGACTATTAAACACCTGATTACTCGGTGCTAACGCCATCGTATCTAAGAAATAGAGACGATCAAGCTGAGCATGACGATCGCTATCCATGCTCAATTGAGTATCTAAAAAACTGATCTGAGCGCCAGGAATAAAGCCCGCTTGCGAATCCAGCACATCATGGTAGGTCGCTCGCCATTCTAGGGTCATTTTATCAGGCGAATTTTTATTCGTTTGTAGCCCCGTACCTATTCTAGCCGAAGCATGCCCTTGCTCAGGTGATACTTTAGGAACAGGAACCGGTGAGAAAGGAGACTCTACGGTGATTTTACTGCGCTGAAGCAGTAACTGAGTTAAGCGCTTTGCCGTGCTGTCTCGCTCTAACGCCTGATCGTACAGCTCGAAGTTGAGCCACTCATAAGCAAGCTCCAAAATAGCGGCACGTTGGGTGGGTGTAAACTCGTCCGCAGCAGGATAATTTCCCTGCTTTGCTTTTATTGCCGCATCAAACAGTGCCGGTTCTATTTCATGGGCTTGATGCAATAATCGCGTTCCAAAAGCGGCGCGATACTTTGGTGCTTCTAATAGACCATTTTTTTCCAGCGTCTCAACGGTATCGGATGGAATGGCTTGTAGAGGAAAATCCTTTATAAGAGATAAATCATCTCTTGCTAACTCAAGTAGAGCGAGCAATTGATAAGAGCAGTTTTCATCTAAAAAATAATAATCAAATTCAGCATGGCGCATTTCCCATAAATGCAATAATACACGGTTAACTTCGTCTTCACTTAGGTTAAGTTGATATTCCCAAATATCTCGCGACTCCATATCATTATACTCGCGAACCTTTCGATAATAAGGCATCACCGTGAACCGACCTGGATAGCTGCCTATTAACCCTTTGAGCGCAAATAAAGCGGGGGTGTCCTGCTGGTCGGGTTCGGCTGCAAAGTTAATCGCAAAGGCCACCAGCTCTTTATTACGAGTTTGATCTTTTGCGTCCACCCTTAGCAAAGTATGGCCAAACATGGATGAGGGGTTATTCATAAATGCGGTTGGAAACACCAGCGTCATTCCCTCCGGATCCAATGCGTCGCGCCATTTTTCTAATTCAGGACAGTCGAGCTCTACGCTTCGGCCATGTAATGATTCTAACCAAGCGTAGCGTGCAGGATATTGACACTGAGTGATTTGAGCGACCGCAATATCTGGGTTGTACAACTTATTAATGGTCGTGACAAGCTCTGAATGTGGATCCACCTTTCCATCGGGTGAGAGAAAAAAGTCGCCTTGCCTGACGGTGCTAACAGAGCCACGTAACGGTTTTGCAAGGTAATGTCCCAGCTTAATCCAGTAGGGGCTTTGGGATAGCTCTACAACACTAAACTTATCATGATTAAAGGTTGAGGCACCGATTGCGAGAGGAGAAAAAGCAGAGCACAAACTGATAATGGAAATGAAACCGACCGTTGAAAACTTCATGAGATACCGTTATTTTTATACTCTTTATATTTAATCAGTCAATTGACACTAATTAAATATAAAGAGAGTTACAAAAAAGTGCCCCCGAAGGAGCACTTTAGACGTTACTCGATATCTTTATATTAGATACTGTAACCAGTCAGTGTTGCGTCTTGTGCGAGCAACGTATTTAAGCTAACCAATACTTCTTGAGACGTCACATTTTCTGAACCAAAAATATCTGCAAAGTTTGCTTGAGCAACAGCATTAAACTCTGATTTGTCTGCTTGTTGGATTCCCCAAACTTCAGAAAGAGTTGCCAGAGTTTCGCCTTCGCCCTTTGCCATATCGCGAGCCAAGTTATCCATGTTGCCATCGATGAACATAGCCAGTTTCTCTGATGAAGTCACAGGGCCGGTACCGTCACAACCTAGAGTACCAAAAGTGATACCAAAGGTTTGGTTACCAGAAGAGCCATTGGTTGTTGCCCCAAGAACTTTAGAGACTTTGCCAGAGTTTCCAGCAAATACCATAGAGCCTAGACCACAACCAATATCTTGGTCGGCTAGTGCAACATTAGATAAAGGAAGGGCGACAACCAATGTTACTACTGCAAGAATTTTTTTCATCATATGTCCTTATAATCATTAAGGCCGTAAATTAGCCAGTTGCAGTGTATCTCATATGGGAAGATAAATTAATATTCACTATGGCTATTTTATTTATATGAAAATAAAACATTCAGTTTTTTATGATGTAACGCAATGTTTTTGGTTAAATAGTGATCATTAAGTCTATGCAGCATTACTTACCAATAAGGTTTTTTGAACTTTTCGTTCTTATCTCAGTTTAGTTTTTCCGTGTTCTTCTGTGGCTAGCTTATCTTTATCGTCGCCCTCGCGAAGGCGGGGGCCAGTGCCTTTGCAACCACATCTGTTAAGCGGCATTACTTAGAATAAAGTGTAGTGCGAAGCTTATTTCTCAACGACATACAGCCGCTTTTCAGCCATAAATAAGGCCAGTCCGTGGGACTGGCCTTATTAGCTTTCGCTTATTATTTATGCTTAAACGACTTGGCTTAGAGGCTCGAGCTTAAAAGCTTAGCGGGCGATCGCCTTGCTCGTCTTTAATGCGCGTTGGCAAA
Source organism: Oceanisphaera ostreae (assembly GCF_042676125.1). Lineage (NCBI taxonomy): Bacteria > Pseudomonadati > Pseudomonadota > Gammaproteobacteria > Aeromonadales > Aeromonadaceae > Oceanisphaera > Oceanisphaera ostreae. Next base: position 78,971 of record NZ_JBHTJS010000014.1, on the reverse strand, counting down.
CCCATTTCATTCAACAGATTAATGAACGGGCGATGCGGTAGCTCTTCTACGTTAACCATGTGCGACACATCCCACTCGCCACTAGCGATGAGCAGGGCGGCAGCAACCGGTGGCACGCCAGCAGTATAAGAAATACCTTGGCTGCCTACTTCGGCATAAGCTTCTTCGTGATCGGCTACGTTATAGATAAAAATTTCTTTATCTTGACCGTCTTTCTGGCCTTTTACCAAGTCACCGATACAGGTTTTTCCGGTGTAGTTAGGCGCCAGTGAAGACGGATCAGGCAGTATCGCTTTAACAACTTTAAGCGGCACCACTTCTTGGCCTTCAGCGGTTAGCACTGGTTGCTCAGACAACAAACCTAAACTATTAAGCACGGTAAACACATTAATGTAGTGTTCACCAAAGCCCATCCAGAAACGCACGTTAGGCACATCTAAGTTATGTGACAAAGAGTGTATTTCGTCGTGGCCAGTCATGTAGCTAGTTTGGCTGCCTACTACCGGTAGATCGTCGGTGCGCTTCACCTCAAACATCTTGTTTTTCACCCAGGCATTGTTCTGCCAAGACCAAACACGACCCGTAAACTCACGGAAATTAATTTCTGGATCGAAGTTGGTGGCAAAATAATGGCCGTGGCTACCGGCATTAATGTCGATGATGTCGATGGACTCAACGCGGTCAAAGTAGTCTTCTTTTACTGCGGCGGCAGCATAGGTATTCACCATGCCCGGATCAAAACCAACACCTAGAATGGCGGTAATGCCTTTATCGGCACAGCGCTGCTTGCGCTTCCACTCGTAGTTGGCGTACCAAGGTGGGGTTTCGCAGATTTTTTCTGGATCTTCGTGAATGGCGGTATCTAGATAAGCTACACCCATTTGTATACAGGCTTCTAATACCGACATATTAATGAAAGGAGAACCAACATTGATCACCATTTGCGACTGTGTTTTGTCAATTAACGTCTTGGTGGCTTCAACATCTAGCGCATCCAATGCGTGAGCTTGCAATTCACCAGCAGTTTTCAAACTGCCTTTTTCCCGTACGCTGTCGACAATTTGCTGACACTTTTCGACAGTGCGTGAAGCGATGTGGATGTTACCCAGAACATCATTATGCTGTGCGCATTTGTGTGCAACAACTTGGGCGACACCACCGGCACCAATAATTAGAACATTTCTTTTCATCAATACATATCCTGTCATCGCCCGTTAAATAGCGACATATGGGTAAGTTAATGCCTCAGGAGAGGCTGTTTACAAAGTCGTCGAAACCGAATTCCTTAACCAGCTCTACGCTGCCGTCGAGCTGACGTATAGCAATGGCGGGCATCTTGACCCCATTGAACCAATTCTTTTTCACCATGGTGTAACCTGCCGCGTCAATAAAAGAGAGGCGATCCCCAACCTTAAGCTCTTGTTCAAAGTTGAATTCACCAAAAATATCACCTGCCAAGCAAGACTTTCCGCATACCATATACTCAAACTCCCCCTCGTTGGGTGCCATTCTCGCCGTCTCGCGATAAATCAGCAAATCCAGCATATGTGCTTCAATGGAACTGTCGACAATAGCCAACTGCTTACCATTATAGAGGGTATCCAGCACGGTGACTTCGAGTGAGGTGGTCATGGTAATAGACGCTTCACCCGGCTCAAGATAAACCTGCACGCCGTAGCGCTCAGCAAAGGCTTTAAGGCGGGCGCAAAAGTGGTCTATTGGGTAGCCGTCACCGGTAAAGTGAATACCGCCGCCTAAACTGACCCAAGTGATATTAGAGTGTGTTAATAAATCACCAAACTTGGTTTCTATGTCACTGAGCATCTGATCGAACAGCGAAAAGTCGTTGTTCTCACAGTTATTGTGGATCATAAAACCCGAAATTTGATCGATAACGTCGGTTACCTTACCGGCATCCCACTCGCCTAAGCGGCTAAAGGGACGCGAAGGGTCGGCAATTAAAAATGCCGAGCTAGACACGCCGGGATTTAAACGCAAACCACGCACATGATGAGCGGATGCATCGGCAAAACGATTAAGCTGGCCCACAGAGTTAAAGATAACTTTATCGGAGTGCGCCAAAACCTCTGCCATTTCGTCATCGGCATAGGCCACGCTGTAAGCATGAGTTTCGCCGCCAAACTTGAGCTTACCCAGCTTCACTTCGTTAAGTGAAGACGAGGTAGTCCCGTCCATGTATTGACTCATTAAGTCGAACACCGACCAAGTGGCAAAGCATTTTAGTGCCAGCAGCGCCTTAGCGCCCGAGTGTTCGCGCACATAGGCAATCTTTTCCATATTGCGCAAAAGTGCGGCTTTATCGATGAGATAGTACGGCGTTTTAATCACTGGAGTGAGACCTTCTTACTCGGTTTAACCACCCGATTGGATCACGGGAAATTTGAAGCGCATAATTATAGTAGAAATGGCGGAAGGCTTCGAGCAAAAATTAACCTTAGGGAGCCGTAAGCGTTAAGCCGTCAACGGTCAGTCAAGATCAAGCACTTAAATTCAGTGCAGGGGAGAAGAAAAAAGTGAAGGATAAAAGAAGGGGGGCCAGCGGCCTATTATGAAACAGGCTTCCCGAAGGAAGCCTGTTGTCGTTCTAATGGTGAATACGGTTAACCAACCCACTGGGTGACTTGAGCAAAAATCAGAAAGCCCATGGCAATGCTAATCCAGACGGCGAACAGGGGTAAGAAAAACTTGATCCACTTATTCCAAGATACGCCAGCCAAGGCCAGAGTTGCCATAAAGTAACCAGAGGTGGGGTACAAGATGTTGCCGAGTCCGTCACCTAGCTGGAAGGCCAACACGGCGGTCTGGCGGGTTACACCAACCAAGTCAGACAGTGGCGCCATGATGGGCATGGTAACCAATGCCTGGCCGCTGCCCGATGGGATCACAAAGTTGAAACCCAGTTGGGCGAAGAACATGCCAATAGCCGAGAACATGGCCGGAAAGCCACCCACCAGGTTACCCAGGTTATACACCAGCGTATCCATGATCTGGCCATCTTCCAATATCACGGCCACCGCTCGGGCGATACCGCAGATCATGGCGCCGACCAGCACGTCTCGGAAACCTTCGTTGAAGCCTTCACTGATCTCTTCGGTTTTAAGACCAGCAATCAGACCGACCACCACACCCATGATGATAAATAGACCGGCCATTTCCATCATGAACCAGCCACGGGTCATTACCCCCCACACCAGCAGAGCAAAGAAGCCGAACGCTGCGAGAGATGCCCATTTCTGGCGCGTGGTGGCAGTAAGAGCCGCCTCGCTGGCACTGTGCAGGTAACGCGCCCGCTTGTCATTTTCCTTGGCGTCATCGGCCATCAGGCTTAACGCCGGATTATTACGCACCTTGAGCGCATAGCGGGTAACGTAGAAGATGCCGACCAGCAAAATGGCAGCGAACGCCAGCACCCGCAGCATCAGCCCGGAATAGATCGGCAAGTCGGCCAACTGTTGGCCCAGACCGGTATTAATGGGGTTAAGTACCCCTGCGGTAAAACCGGCAGTGGTGGCACATAGTGCAACGGCGGCGGCGGTCATGGAGTCGAAGCGCAGAGCTATCATCAGCGGCAGTATCACGGGCACATAGACCAGTGCCAGTTCCTGGGTGCCGATAAGCGTGGCGATCACCGCGAACGTGGTCATCAATACCGGAATGATCACTATGGTGTTATTGGCAAAACGGCGGGTTAACTTGTCGACGCCGATTTCGATGATGCCAGTACGGCGCAGCACCATAAACATGCCACCGATCATAAAGGTGAAGAATACCACTGCGCCCGCATCCATCAATCCCTTGGGAATGGATGTCATAAAATCGACCAGTCCGACAGGGGTGGACTCGATCACCTGGTAGGAGCTGGGGTCTATGGTAGTACGGCCGCTGGGCCCTGGCACTCGATCATATTGGCCGGCGGGTACTATATAGGTAAGCACGGCGGCAATAGCGCTGAATACAAACAAGATTACGTAAATATGCGGCATTTCGAATGATTTTTTACTCTTGGCGCCGGTTTTTATCGACTGCTGATCTATCTGAGAAGTGGGTATCGTCATAGTATTTTTCCCTGCATTAAGCGCAGTAGTAAGCCTGTTTAGCGTTAAGAAGGCTGCTAAAAATCATCATCCTTAACTCATCCATCAGCGAACATGGTTCCCATGTACGCTGACTCGCGAGCCTTTATAATGTTTTGTTAACAATAGTTCAACGGTTCTGCGACTTTTATTTATATTTTACAATCAAGGTTGTATATCTAAATATGAGCCGTGGTGTTATAGGGAGATCTATGCCGGAGAAAAAAGAGATCAAGCGTTTAAATAACAAACCTTTCTTGTCGTTAATGTCAGGTATACAGCGGATTTGGGGTGATAGCAGTAAGTTGAGTTCTGTTTGAATCTTGGCGTTGCTTGAGAGGTAGAGCAGTAATAAAGTGGGGGTATAACGAGGGTAGTACGAGGTGAGAATATGTTAACTAACAGCTGAATGCTGCGCTTTGATGCTTCTAGCGGTGGGGCAGCACAAGCGATAATTAAGATCTAACACAAAGCCCCCTGAGTGAAAGCTCGTACTTATCGTTGGCTGCCCCAATTATTAACAGCCCGCCACCCTTAGGTTAACGGGCTGGCAGCGTGTCACTCGCCGCGAATGTTGTGGTTTGCCAGGTGTTCAAGCGCCTTGATCAAACCAGAGTGGTCCCAACCAGCACCGCCCAGAGCGTTACAAGTGTTGAATAACTCTTGTGCGCCAGCAGTGTTAGGCAGAGAAACACCCAGTTCACGTGCGCCAGTTAGAGCCAAATTTAGGTCTTTCTGGTGTAAAGCAATACGGAAACCTGGGTCAAAAGTACCCTTAACCATACGCTCGCCGTGTACTTCTAAGATCTTAGAAGAAGCGAAACCGCCCATCAGAGCTTCACGCACCTTGGCAGGATCGGCACCGGCTTTAGAAGCAAATACCAACGCTTCTGCAACGGCTTCAATGTTCAGAGCAACAATGATCTGGTTAGCTACTTTAGTAGTCTGACCGTCACCGTTACCGCCTACCAGAGTAATGTTTTTACCCATGATTTCGAACAGTGGGTTGATCTTGTCGAATACAGACTGCTCGCCGCCAACCATGATGGTCAGAGTCGCGTTTACTGCACCCACTTCGCCGCCAGATACTGGAGCGTCTAAGTAGTCAGCGCCAGTTTCGTTAACGCGCTTAGCAATAACTTTGGTAGCAATCGGAGAGATAGAAGACATATCTACTACGATTTTGCCAGCAGATAGGCCTTCAGCTATGCCGTTTTCACCAAACAGTACGTCTTCAACCTGTGGGGTATCGGGCACCATGGTAATGATAACGTCGGCAGCTTCAGCAACTGCTTTAGGCGTTGCTAGAGCAATACCTTTGTCACCCAACAAATCGGCAGGTGCCTTGTTGTAGTGCTCAGAGAAATACAGAGTGTAACCTGCTTTTTGCAGGTTCGCCGCCATGGGCTTGCCCATGATACCGGTACCGATAAAACCTATTTTCATCGTATGTTCCTTTTTAGCTTGTGGGGACAGCAGATGTTTTTGCCACTTAATAGGGCGACACCTACGACCTTAAAGATATATCAATGCTGCTTAATGCAACATCGTCCGGATTTAGCCTAGGTTGGCGTAGTTCTTCAACCAAGTAAGACCCGCTTCGGTGGTAGTGGCTGGCTTATATTCGCAACCAATCCAACCGTTGTAGCCTACTTCGTCCAGGTACTTAAACAAGAACTCGTAGTTGATCTCACCGGTGCCTGGCTCGTTACGACCTGGGTTATCAGCCAACTGTACGTGGTTGATGTTGCCTAGGTTGTTTTTAATGGTACGAGCCAAGTCGCCTTCCATGATCTGCATGTGATAAATATCATATTGCAGATACAAGTTAGCGCTACCCACTTTTTCTCGAATAGACTGAGCTTGCTTGGTGTTGTTCAAAAAGAAGCCAGGGATGTCCAAGGTGTTAATCGCTTCCATTACCAGCTTAATGCCGGCTGCTTCTAACTTATCAACAGCAAATTTCAAGTTAGCAACAAAGGTCGCTTCAGCTTCGTCATAAGACACGCCCGCAGGCTGAACACCAGCCAAGCAGTTTACTTGGCTATTGCCCAGTACTTTGGCATATTCGATGGCCTTATCAACACCGGCTTGAAACTCTTCAACACGGTCAGGATGGCAGGCAATGCCGCGCTCGCCGCCGTCCCAGTTACCGGCTGGCAGGTTAAATAACACCTGGGTCAGACCATTGGCATCCAGTTTGGCTTTAATATCTTGTGCAGTTTCAGCATAAGGGAATAAATATTCTACACCCTTAAAGCCAGCTTTAGCGGCGGCTTCAAAGCGGTCCATAAAGGCCACTTCGGTAAACAGCATAGACAAGTTGGCAGCTAATTTAGGCATAACAATGTCCTTCATTAATTTGGGGCACAAATAAGCCCAGCCGAGTGGCTGGGCCTTAAGGTATTAATTAATCAAGTAGAGAGATAGTAGCAGTAGGGGCATCAACGCCTTTCTCTGCCAGTTCTTCAAACTCGTTAACTGCGTCAATTTCAACGCCCATAGAAACGTTGGTTACACGCTCAAGAATCACTTCAACTACTACTGGTACAGAGAATTCAGCCATCAACTTCTTAGCTTGTTCCAGTGCAGGAGCGATTTCTTCTGGCTTGTAAACACGGATTGCTTTACAACCGAGGCCTTCAACAACTTTCACGTGGTCAACGCCGTACTCGCCCAGCTCAGGAGAGTTGATGTTTTCGAACGACAACTGAACACAGAAGTCCATGTCGAAGCCACGCTGTGCCTGACGGATCAGACCCAGATAAGAGTTGTTTACCAGTACGTGGATGTACGGCAGTTTAAACTGTGCGCCAACGGCCAATTCTTCAATCATGAACTGGAAGTCGTAGTCACCAGAGATAGCTACCACGTTGCGAGACTTGTCTGCAGCAACCACACCCAGAGCAGCAGGGATAGTCCAACCCAGAGGGCCAGCCTGACCACAGTTGATCCAGTTACGTGCACTGTATACGTGTAGGAACTGAGCCGCAGCAATTTGTGACAAACCAATGGTAGATACATAAGTAGTATCGCGACCAAAGACTTTGTTCATTTCCTGGTAAACACGCTGTGGTTTAACTGGAACGTTGTCGAAGTTGGTCTTACGCTGCATGGTGCTCTTGCGTTCTTTACATTCAGCAACCCAAGCAGAACGATCTTTCAGCTTGCCGGCAGCTTTCCATTCTTTAGCAACTTCTAAGAACAGATCCAAAGCAGCGCCGGCGCAAGATACGATACCCAGATCTGGGCAGAATACGCGACCAATCTGAGTAGGCTCGATATCTACGTGGACGAACTTACGACCCTTGGTGTAAACCTCAACCGAACCGGTGTGACGGTTAGCAAAGCGGTTACCAATACCCAACACGAAGTCAGATGCCAGCATGTTAGCGTTACCGTAACGGTGTGAAGTCTGTAGACCACACATACCCGCCATCAACTCGTGGTCGTCAGCAATTGTGCCCCAACCCATCAGAGTAGGAATTACTGGTACGTTTACCAGCTCAGCAAACTCAGTCAGCTGCTTGTCTGCGTTGGCGTTAATAACACCACCACCAGATACCAACAGCGGCTTCTCTGACTCATTCAGCATAGTCAGCGCTTTCTCGATTTGGATACGAGTAGCCGCTGGCTTGTACGGGATCATTGGAACGTATGCTTCAGCGTCAAATTCAATCTCAGCCATCTGTACGTCGAACGGCATGTCGATAAGAACTGGGCCAGGACGGCCAGAACGCATAATGTGGAATGCCTGCTGGAAAGTACCGATCAACTGAGCGGGCTCCATTACGCAAATAGCCCACTTAGTTACTGGCTTAGCGATAGCTTCAATGTCTACCGCTTGGAAGTCTTCTTTATGCATGCGAGCACGTGGCGCTTGGCCAGTGATGCACAAAATTGGAATCGAGTCAGCCATCGCTGAGTACAAACCAGTGATCATATCGGTACCGGCAGGGCCAGAAGTACCAATACACAGGCCGATATTGCCTGGGTTTGCACGAGTGTAGCCTTCAGCCATATGTGACGCGCCTTCAACGTGGCGCGCGAGTACGTGTTCAATTGAACCTAAGCCACGCAATGCTGCGTAGAAAGGGTTAATTGCGGCGCCGGGAACGCCAAAGGCTTTAGTTACACCTTCAAGCTCAAGGATTTTGGCAACTGCCTCGATTGCTTTCATTTTAGCCATAATCGGTATCCATTCATCTGAGGTGCTCTCGGCACCATTATAGTTTATCTAGGGGTAATGGTTACTGGTCCCGTCTGGTGAGAACGGTTAACAACCAGGTAACCATTATCGTGATCATACAAAAAATACTGTGGCGATCAACCAGTTTTTGGAAATCATTTTTACCATGTGGAAACTGCGAAAACGAAATAACGGGCGATCAGTCCGATTTGTAGCATTTTTTGTTTTGTAATTTAGAGTTGGCTGCTGTGGTATCGGTTTTGCTCAATTTGTAAAAGTTGCACACGCCTTTTTATCGTTGTTAGTACAAAAATAATGGTAGTTAGCAACCCCATAAGTGTGACCTGACGCACATATGATAACAACAATATGACAAAATAAACATTCGGTACAGTGTTGATTACACTCATGCGCACAGTTTGCTTACATTTGTTAAGGGTAAATGACAGCAATAACCCCCCTAGAACAGCGCTAAGCCGCTAGTCTTAAGCTGTCGGTTATCGATCACACTCACATATGAATTTTTTGTTGGCACGGCTTTAAACGCGCCAGTTTTGTGCAGTGAAATGTCTTGGTGTCTGTTCTGCTCCATTGATGTGGTGTTTTTGCTTCACAACTCACATGCGTTTTGCTGGCTTACATAGAGTCGGTAAACGATCTTTATTGTGCACTGCACAAAAAAGAACTTGTCAAAACGTTTTGTGCAGTGCAGTATTAGATGTGCGCCGATGCTAAGAAACGAAAAGATGATGTTTTTCTTGCTGGCGTACTAGGCCAAGAGCCCCTCATTCTTCAGGAGATATATAATGTCATTATTCGATTTTTCAAAACTGCAAACTATTCAGCAAACCAACTTGAACTTGCTGCAAGGTCTTACTAGCAACCTGTTTGCCGGCGCCACCAAGCTGGGCCAGTTACAACAGAGTGCGTTGACCGAACTGAGCAGCACTCAGGTTGAATACACCAACAAACTGTTGGCCGTACGCGATGTTACGGAATTCTTTGCATTGCAAAGTGCTTTCTTCAGCCCAAGCGCGCTGTTAGAAAGTCAGCTTGGCTTTAATCGTGAAGTGGTTGCAGTATTAGCTGATAGCCAGCAGCAGATTAGCCAGTTTGCAGAGCAGCAGATTGCTACTGGCAATCAGCAGTTAAATGAAGTTATTGAGCAGTTGGCAGGTCATGCACCTGCGGGCAGCGAGTCAGCAGTAACCGCATTAAAAACAGCGGTTACCAGCGCTAACGAAGCATATGAGCAAGCACAAAAAGCGGCTAAAAACGCCACTGAAGTTGCAGAAAGTGCAGTAAAGCAGGCAGCAGAGCAGTCTGAAAAAGCCGCTCGTGAGTTAGTGCAAACAACTGAAAAGAACATTGCTACTGCTACTACTAAAGCAGCAGAGCAGACTCAGACCCAAGCTAAAGGCCGTAACGCGACCAAAGCTAACTAATAACCTCCAATAATAGCGGTTATTTATTTAGGCGATAAGGATTATTCCTTATCGCCTTTTTTTTCGTCGCCAGTTTCTTGTTCTTCACCAGACAGGGGGTCGGCATCGGACTTAGATTTGGCCTTATCTTGTTCTTTGGTCTGGGTACTAAAGCCGCCAAACATACCAAACATGTTTTGCGTGTTCATATAAAGATCACGGGATTGTTCGACATATTGGCGCATCATGTCTTGCATCATGGGCGCTTGGCCGTGCATAAATTCGGTCCAGGCGTGTGAAGATTTCGATCCGGTTTGCGTTTGAATGTCGATAACCGACTGAATGCTTTCATCTAGGTAGCTGCCAAGCACGCCTTGAAAAGGCCCATAAAAGCAGATGATGTTTTTTAGCATGGTGCTAGAAAAAATCGGATTGCCGTCGCTTTCGGCTTCTTGAATAATCTGTAACAGAATGCTGCGCGTGATGTCTTCGCCGCTTTTGGCATCAACTACCTGAAACGGCTCTTGTTCTTGCACTAACCGGCGAATGTCCGCAAGCGTGACATGGCTACTGGTAAAGCTGTCGTACAGCCGACGATTGGGATATTTCTTGATAATACGGATACTGTCTTGAGCTTTTGACATACTACATCGATTCTCGGCCAACTATTGTTACAGCCAGTGTATCCCAAACCCCTACCTTTTGTAGAGGCCACTGCCACTGGTCGGATTTTGCGTAGCAAAAGAAGCCCTTCGGGCCGCCGTACGCTGTAAGCCAAAAAAGACGGCGTTTGTCTCTAACTTACGGCGTAAAGCGTATGGCTTACAGCTGTGTTCCGGTTCAAGCCGTGAACCGTGCGGTGCCATCTGTTATTATTCCCCTCTATTTTATTTAAGCGATAACGGGATCTCCGATGCAAGTTGCAGACAACACAGTGGTACAGTTTAACTACACTCTTAAAAATGAAGACGGTGATACGTTGGACACCAACGTAGACAACGCACCGCTGGCTTATTTGCACGGTCATAAGGGTATGTTGGAAGGTATTGAGAATGCAATGACCGGCAAAGATGAGGGCGAGAGCTTTAGCATCACTTTGACTCCTGAAGAAGGTTACGGCGAGCGTAAAGACGACATGATCCAGCGCGTACCGGTTAAGCATTTGCAAGGTGCTAAGAAGTGGAAGGCGGGCATGATGGCTACGGTACACACTGAGCAAGGTGAGCGTCAGGTGACGTTAGCGAAGGTAGGTAAGTTTATGGCTGACGTAGACATGAACCATCCTTTAGCCGGTTTGACGCTGATTTTTGATCTAGAAGTAGTCAGCGTACGTGCCGCAACTGAAGAAGAAATTGCCCACGGTCACGCCCACGGCGAAGGCGGTCACCAGCACTAAGACAGCTGTACGCTATAAGCCGTACGCTGTAAGTTAAAGATTAAAAAAGGCCGAGCAACTGCTCGGCCTTTTTTGTGCGCTGCGGGATGAGCACACGCTTGGGCTAGTCGGCAAACTGTTTGGGCTGAACCAGTCTCAGGTAGTCTTTGACGGGCAGGCTAAACAGTTCTCGGTAGCTGCCGGCACTGAAGACTATTTCTTGTTGGTGGGCGAGTTCGGTGTCGATATACACTGGCATTTGATAGAGGTTGCCAAAGGGGGGCAGGGCGCCGATTTGGCAGTCGGGAAACTTCTCGCGAAAGTCGTGTTCATGCAGAAGGGTCACTTTCTGTGCCGACAGGGCTTGGGCGAGGGTGTCGGTATGGATCATTTTGGGGGCGGGTACGACGATCATGGTCATTTGGCCATCTAGGGTCACGATCACTACTTTGGCCATTACGCTGCCCGGTATGTGGGCGACTTCGGCCACATCTTGTGCGGTAAAAGCCGGCGAGTGGGTAATCACCCGATATTTGACTCCCTGTTGATTTAGGTATTTTTGTAGTCGTTGGGCCGGCATAACACGTCCTCCTAATTGATACGAAATATCAGTTGAAGTATAGGATCCCAGCCGGAAGCGGTAAGCTTGAAGCTGTAAGAAAAAGGCTAAATAAGCTAAAGGCAGGCATTGTTTTTGGCTTGGTGAATGTATAGAGAGGCGACTGGGCAACCTCCTCCGACCCGCTCAAGTACCTCCCTGTAACGCTCAAACACATGACATCCCTGTCATGTGATGGTCGGCTGAGGTTATCCCAGCCGCCGCTCTCGTCGGTACGGTGTTGTTGGTGGAATCTAAAAACAAAGGCCGAGCAGATGCTCGGCCTTTTTATACCTGACGGCGTCTGCTGGTGTGGCGTATGTATAAAGAGGCAGCAGGGTTACTTACACCGACGCGCTTAACCCGCATCCATGCGGCGCTCGGCAAATGCCGTCCCTGGCATTTGACGGTCGGCTCCAGCAATCCCTACTACCTCTCTCGTCGATTTGGTGTTGCTGGCGGAAAATGCGAATAAAAAGGCCGAGAGCAAAAAGCAAGACCTGCCCCCATGACCTTTGACCGCATAACTTTCTGCTGAAACGGCTTATCGTCAATTCAGCTTCGCCAGGATTATCGCTGTTAAAGCCGCGAAAAATGCAGATGTTTGGTTTTGCCCGGTGGTGACAGCGATAAGCCAGCGGGCGATGCAAAAAATAGAGCATCATCTCGATTGGGCTTTCCAATATTTACGACGAAACGCTCAACCATCGCAGCAAAGTAATTCCAAGCAGGGTAAGGGGTTACGTGTCATTTACGATTTTTTAATGCTTAAGTACTTGGCTATGCGTCTGAATTAGTTGTGTATAGAAAACTTACGCTTTCATTCGAGCAATTTTTTTTCTAACCGCCAAAATTTGCTTTGCAAACAACTGTGCATCAAGGAAGTAGCTAGGATACGCCTTTTTTAAAGAAGCTATAGACTTGGATGTAACAAGAACAACTTGTAAGTTCTCACCCTGACTAACTAATTCTTCTATTTCTGAATAATCGATATTTGCTTTGTATGCATCTCTTTTAGTATAAGATTTTATTTTTGCTCTTCGCGTATCGAGATTTAAAATTATAAGGTGATAATGCCCATTTACTTTATCACTTTCAATGTGTTTGGCCGCAACTCGAAATCCTGATAATTTGCTAATGACATCGAGTTCCTTTTCTTTTTTTAATAGCATATCAAAAATTTCATATTCACTATAATTATTATGTTCCGGAACTCTTGGTGTACTTTCAAGTATTGAAAATGCCGAACTTGCCAAAACAAAAAATCTAAGCCATTCATCAGGGCCTTCACTAGATTTTAAAGAATGGTTTAGAAAAGTCCCCATCGTTTCAACAGCAGTAGCCCATGCGTGTTGTATTATTGTTCTAATTTGTAGCTCGATAGAAAATCCACTTTTACATTGGAATATCATATGAACACTTCGATAACCGGAGTCTTTAGGATAATTTATGTAATCTTTTCCACCTTTAACGATTGAGAAAACTTTTGTTCCTTTTGTATACTCCGATTGAATTTTTCTAACATTAGACATGTCTTTAACTACTGAGCGAATACCTCCAACATCTTGCATTCGTGCTAATTTCATTCCAGGATTTCTTTTTAGCTTAGCAAGTATTGAGGGCATTCGTTTTAATCGCTGAGAGACGAGAGCTTCATTGTCGATTTTTGACAGCTTTCTTCTTAACGAAGATTGAAAACTATTTAGAGGAGCGACATGACAAGTTCGCCAATTATCGAGGGCCTTCTTAGCCCCATCATGGTCTTCTTTAACCCCCGCAAGCAATGCGACACCGGCTCTATTCACTGCACTTTTGGAATACTCAAATTCAATTTTTGCCATTGGTGTCTATATTTCCTTTTTCCCGATTGATCTCGAAACTCAACTCTATACATAACGCCGCCAATCACAAAGCTAGTTTATTGGCATTGTGGGCGACCTTACTTTTCTCTGTTATTGGCGTTTGTTCGTCAGTATCAGATAAACCTTATATGAATCTTTCGCATTATAGGCAGCGCAGGTTGCAAATAGGAAGGGTGGTCAAGGTGTGTTGATCTCATTTTGGTGAAATAAATGGGTTAACAAGGCACCGAATCGCCAGCGGATAGCACTAACAGGCCATTCCTAAACATCAAGGAGGATGGATCGGGCCCTTTATCCGACTTTTACCGTGCAATCACATAAATCAGCAGTTTAATCGCTTTAGGTAAACAAACGGCCGAGCAACAGCTCGGCCGTTTTTTCGCGGTTTTTCACCATTAACCACTGGCAATGCCATAGCATCGAGGAGGATGAAGGGATCTGCTCAGCCGGCCATCACATGACAGGGATGTCATGTGTTTGAGCGCCGCATGGATGCGGGTTAAGCGAGTCGGGGGAGCGGGCCCTTTATCCGACCTTTACCGTGCAACCACATTAATCCGCTGTTTTAATCACCCTAATCCCTAATCCCTAATCCCTAGCATCTTGTCTCGCCAAACTGGCGGCCAGACTTTCGATGGTGCTGGTGCGCTCGTGATCTTGGCGGGGTTTGCGGCCGTTTAGGCTGGACCATGCTGGGTAGGCTCGGGCGGTTGTTAGTTGGGGGGCTAGTTCGCCTTTGCGCCATTGTTGCTCGAGCGGCGTGTCCATTTGAATTCGCTCTTGGGCTGCGTGGCCGCGTAGTTCTAAAGCATTAAGTAAGCGCTGCTGGCGAATAGCTAATAAGCGTAGCGTGGCGTCATTAACCGTGAGCTCGCGTTCGCCGCGCCATTTGCCCTTGATGCGTTCGCCGTAGCTGCGAAAAGTCTGAGTGAAGCCGCCGACTGCGGCGCCCAGTAAGGTGGCGGCACCTAGGCTTAGCCCACCGGTAAACAAGTCGATGCCTGCACCGGTGGCGGCGCCTGCCGCCATGCCGCCGCCGACTTTTACGCCTAACTGCTTCATAGTGGCCGGGTTAAACAAGTCATCGCCCCAGCGACCTTCTTCTAATGGTAAGTCTTGTGCCTCGGCGTCGTCTTTGCGAAACGCATAGAGCTTTAATAATGCCTCAACACATTGCTGTTCCCGTTGGCGTACGTCGCTGTGCAGCTCTTTAATCGCTTCGTCTAACAAGTCGGGGTGTACGCTGCGCCGACCGGCGGCTATATCAATTAACAGCTCGGCGATTAATCGGTGACCGGCTTTGCGCCGCACCTGTACTTGGGCAAGGTTGTGGTCAATTAAGCGTTGTAGGCGCGGGCGCTGGCTATCCAAAACAAGGCTTAAATTTTCATAAAGCCGCTGTTCACCATCGGCGGGCGGGGCCACGCTGTCGAAGCGTACTACCGCATGCAAGCCTAGGCGGGCTAGCACTTCTCGCCAGGCGGCTTCGCGCTGCTCGGGGGCGTTCACAAAGTTCAGCACCGGCAATAACGGTTTGCCGCACATGGCTAAAATGGCCAGCTCATCCCGATATTTCGCCAACACCGGCTCGCGTGAGTCAATCACATAAAAACCCGCATCCGATTGCAGTAATTGGCGTAATACCTTGGCTTCTTGCTCGAAACGCTGAGCCGCTTCACTGCTGTTAAGAAACCGCTGCACTTGTTCTGGGCCATCTAAGCGCTGCTCGGTTTGGGGCAGTTGCTCGATGTATTCATATAGCGCAATGGCATCTTCGAAGCCTGGGGTGTCGTAAAGCTCAATTAACGCTTCGCCATCTACCGACAGCCGCGCGCCCTCTACGTGGCGCGTGGTGCTGGGGCGATGCGAGATAGCACCAAAACCCACATCTCGGGTGAGGGTGCGCAGTAAGGAGGTTTTACCCACATTGGTGTGGCCGACTACCGCCAGGGTTAACGGCGTTGCTTGTTCAGTCATCAGCTTGCTCCAACCTCTTTTTCCGGCTCTTGTTCTAACCAGGCCCAGGGGGCAGTACGACTATGGACTATTTTTAGCTCATCCAGTTGTTCTTGCCAGTTAGTTAAGCGCTCTTTAGGCGCATCAATATCCAGTAACCAGACGCGCGTTTGCGTGGCAGTGCGGGAGAGCTCGGCAATTAAATGCAAGGTGCCCCGATCTGCCGAACGCTGCGGGTTACAGGCAATTAGCAGCCGTGCCGGTGGATGAGCGCTCAGTTGATCGAGCATGTGGCGCCGTTGCTCGCGGGTATCGATCATTCCAGCATCTAGTACGTTTGCTGGGTGCTCTGATGTTAAGTGCTCGGGCGGCCAGCTGATGCTGTCATCCAGTTCAATGGCCAACAATACCGCGGCGTGTCCTGCCAACTGTGAGCCTGTCGTGGTGTGGTGAAGGGCGGAGGGCGCGGCATCCACTACGCCTAGGCGCTCGCTACTTGGCTGTACGCGCTCATGCAGGGGCTGCCAGACGGGATCGTTGGCATTAAATGTTAAGTGCTTAACGCCGCGGCGCCAGCGCCATTCACACAATAAGCTGCAGACTAAGCGCGGCAGAACGCCGTAAATTAACAGCGTGCCCAGCAGCCAGCTGGCCCACACTTGCCGTGCAGGTTCGCCAGCCAAGGCGTGCAGGCTGCTTTGCTGAATTAGCTCGCTGGTGGGTACGGAAAAGCCAAGCCAGGCGGCAGGTATACCCAGATAATGAACCAGCAGCACGAAGGAATCGCTGGCCACTATGGTGGACTCCCACACAAAGCCATAACGACGGGTGGCTAACAGCGCAATTAAGCTGACTAGGGCGCTACTTAAGGTAATTAGCCACCAGCCGTGTAATAAGCGGCCTAAGCCCCAACGCAACAAGTTATGGCGTTGTAATAGCACTAATAATGCCGGTGCTAGCTGTGCCGCCTTGGCATCGCGCGCCAGTTTATTGCTAAGCCAAAGCCAAAGGTGGCTCAGCGGTGAGCTAGTTTGTTTGGCAAATATCATGCCTAAACACCACGCCAGTAAGCTCAGCAGGTTTAAGCCGATTAAGCCAGACAAGGCCCAAAAGATATTAATGGCCTCTGAGTTACCACTGAGTGCGGTTTTCGCCAATACTACGCCAGATAAAATCGCGCTAAAAATCAGCAGCCATAAGGCGAACTTGGCACCTTGCAGCCAGTGTTGCAGTGCAGTGATTAGCCCATCTCGCTTGGCGAGAAACAGCCCGCGCACCTGTAAACGCTCGGCAAGTGAACCTTGCGAGCCACGAGCTTTACGGCAGGCTTCGCTGTCTTCCAGCTGGCCGGTGTGCTCTTCGCGTAACCGCACGGTTTCGCAGAGCCAGAGTGTTTGTAAATGGGAGGTTGAGTCAGTCACAAGCATTCCATTAATCGTAGTAATAGCTCTATTGTGCCTGATAATGGCTGTTGAATAACATTAATGGTGCGCAAATTATTAAAGACTCAAGACTTTTTCGCCACGGAATCCACTGAGCTCACGGAAAAATTAAGATTAAGACCAAAACGAACATTGACTTGGTAAGACCTTACAAGAGATATGCTCTTGACTTGTTGCTCTTCGTCCGTAGTTTTTGTGGATTCCGTGGCAAAAATAGCTTTAGGGGTTGGCTTGTTTCTTTACCGTATAGGCTTGGAGTAAATAAAAAAAGCCGAGCATTTGCTCGGCCTTTTACTATTTCTAGCTATGCGTTATGCGCATCATGTCATGGTAACGAATTCTTCTGCGCCGGTAGGATGTATGGCTACACAGGCGTCGAAGTCTTCTTTGGTGGCGCCCATTTTAACGGCGACCGCGAAGCCTTGTAGAATTTCGTCCATACCAAAACCGATGCCGTGTACGCCAACCACTTTCTCGTTGTCACCCACACACACCAACTTCATCTTGCAGGGCTGGCGGTGTTTGGTCACGGCGGTGTACATAGAGGTAAAGGTAGAGGTGTATACCTTCACTTGGTCGTCGCCATATTCTGCGCGCGCTTCTGGCTCAGACAAACCAAGGGTGCCGATTGGTGGGTGGCTGAATACTACGGTTGGGATCAGTTTATAATCCATTTTAGCGTTGGTTTTGCCGTTGAATAAACGCTCAGATAACTGACGACCCGCTTTAACCGCAACCGGCGTTAGCTCAACGTAGCCGATGTTATCGCCAACCGCATATACGCCATCGGCGCTGGTGTTCTGAAACTCATCAACCTTGATGTAGCCACGCTCATCCGTTGCTACGCCAGCGGCTGCTAAGTTCAGGTTTGCCGTTAGTGGGCGACGGCCGATAGCCCAAATTAAGCAATCTACTTCAAGCTGCTCACCACTTTCTAATGTCAGCAATAAGCTGCCGTCAGCTTGTTTTTTGACGCTTTTCGGTGTCGATTGCGTATGAAGTTTAGGACCTTCGGTAGCCATGGCTTCAACGAGAGTATCGGTAAGAATGGGGTCGAAGTTGCGCAGTGGTGCGTGCTTGCGCACCAGCAAATGGGTGTCTGAACCCAGCGCATTCATCACGCCTGCTAATTCAACGGCAATATAACCCGCGCCCACTACCGCAACGCGCTTAGGCTGCTCGGTAAGCTCGAAGAAACCGTCAGAGTTGATGCCGTGCTCGGCTCCGGGGATCTGCGGAATAACCGGCTCGCCACCGGTGGCAATGGTAATATGATCGGCAGTATATTCTTCGCCGTTTACTACCACGGTGTGGGCATCTTTAAAGCTGGCAAAGCCTTTGATCACGGTAATTTTATTGTTGCCCAGCACCCGGTCGTAAGATTGATGAATGCGGCCAATGTAGGCTTGGCGGCTTTCAACTAGCTTGGTCCAGCTGTGGCCTTTAAGGTCTACATCAAAGCCGTAGTCTTGCGCATACAGCTTAATCGCATCGGCTACTTGGGCGCCGTACCACATTACTTTTTTAGGTACGCAGCCCACGTTTACACAGGTTCCGCCCAAGTCTTTGGCTTCAATTAAAGCCACTTTTTTGCCGTGCATGGCGGCGCGGTTAGCCGATGCAATGCCGCCGCTGCCGCCACCGATAGCGATATAATCAAAATGCTGTGCCATATATAGGCTCCTAACAGAGAAGGTGGGGTGAATATGAGCAAAGAATGGAATACAGCCTAAGCCATCGGCGATTGTACACCAAGCTTGACGCAACAATATGCTCACTAACTGAGCGTTTCCGCCAAGAATTGCTCTTAATAGCCAGTAAAAGCTTGAACATTGCTGCCGCTATCACCATCTTATTAGGGTCTGTTGACCTTTCGAGATTACTTTTGCTGCGGTTTATAGGGCCTTTATATTAAAGCATCGTTTGTGCCATATCGTTATTCTCTGTAAATAAGCAATAACGCAGTAGAAAAGCACCATAAACGCAGCCCTTCGGGTTAGGCTAAACAGGCTTTTCTCTTTGTTGAGAGGATTTTGCTTAGAATGACTAGGCTACAACCCTCTCGCCGCGATAAAAACGTGTCTAGCTCGAACAAAATTTAACCGCGAAAGGTCAACAGACCCTAGTTTCCCCTCGATTGTGTTTGTACCAGTCGATGGCCTAAATACGAAGAGGTATCAAGATGACTAACCCGCTACTGACCATGGATGGCTTACCGCCGTTTAGCCAGATAAAACCAGAACAAGTAAAACCGGCGCTAGAGCACGCCATTAGCGATTGCAAAAAACGGGTAGAAACCGTGTTGGCTCGCGATGAAGATTTTACTTGGGATAACCTGGTTGCGCCATTAGAAGAAGTGGGCGATCGCTTATCCCGCATTTGGTCGCCGGTGAGTCACCTTAACAGCGTATTAAACAGCGATGAACTGCGCTTAGCCTATGAAGAGTGTCTGCCGATGCTGTCTGAATACAGCACGTGGATGGGCCAACACCAAGGCTTGTTTGAGGCGTATCAAAGCTTAGCCAAACGCGATAACTTTAAAAAATTAAGCTTAGCCCAGCAAAAAGAGGTGAATAACACGCTACGTGATTTTCGCCTGTCGGGCATCGCGCTAGAACCCGCACAAAAGCAGCGCTTTGGTGCCATTAAGTCACGGCTATCAGACTTAGGCTCGCGCTTTTCTAACCAAGTGTTAGACGCCACTCAAGCCTGGATTAAACAGGTAACAGACGAAGCACAGTTGGCCGGTTTACCCGAGTCCGCCCAAGCCGCCGCCAAAGCTCAGGCCGAAACTCGCGAGCTAGAAGGCTGGGTATTTACCCTCGATATTCCTTCTTATTTGCCGGTAATGATGTATGCCGATGACGCCAGCCTGCGTGAAGAGCTGTATCGCGCTTATTGCACTCGCGCCTCGGATCAAGGCCCCAATGCCGGTGAGTTTGATAACACCGCCGTTATTGAAGAAACCGTGGCCCTCAAGCAAGAGCTGGCCCAGTTGCTGGGTTATGAAAATTATGCCCAGTTGTCACTGACCACTAAAATGGCCCAGAGCGAACAGCAAGTGTTGGACTTTCTCGACCAGCTAGCCGAACGCTCTTACCCACAAGGTAAGGCTGAGCTTAGTGAACTTACTGAGTTTGCTCGTGAGCACCACGAAGTCGCGCAGTTAAATGCGTGGGACGTGAGCTATTACGGCGAGAAGCTAAAACAGCATAAATACACCATTTCTGATGAAGAACTGCGCCCGTACTTTCCGGCTAACAAGGTGATTCACGGCTTGTTTGAAACCGTAAAGCGTTTGTTTGGCGTTAAGGTTACCGAGCGTTTTGGCGTAGAAGTGTGGCATCCCGATGTGCGCTTCTTCGATATTTGTGGCGAAGACGGCGAGCTGCGCGGCAGTTTCTATCTCGACCTTTATGCCCGCGCTAATAAGCGTGGCGGCGCTTGGATGGATGACTGCATGGGTCGTCGTTACCGTGAAGACGGCAGCTTGCAAAAGCCGGTGGCCTACCTTACGTGTAACTTTAACGGCCCAGTTGGTGACCAACCCGCGTTGTTTACCCATGGCGAAGTAGAAACCCTGTTCCACGAATTTGGTCATGGCATTCACCACATGCTGACCAAGGTTGATGTGGCGGGCGTGGCCGGTATTAATGGCGTGGCATGGGATGCGGTTGAGCTACCCAGCCAGTTTTTAGAAAACTGGTGCTGGCAGCCAGAGGCGCTGGCTTTTATTTCTGGCCACTTTGAAACGGGCGAACCGCTGCCCGCCGATTTGTTAGAGCGTATGTTGGCGGCCCGTAACTTCCATTCGTCGTTGATGATGCTGCGCCAATTAGAGTTCTCACTGTTTGATTTCCGTCTACACATGGCGAAAGACGGTGCAGAACCTGGCCAAGTGCAGGCGATCTTGGATAAGGTGCGCGAGTCGGTGTCGGTATTGCCACCGCCAAGCTTTAACCGTTTTCAGCACGGTTTTTCCCACATTTTTGCCGGCGGTTATGCCGCAGGTTATTACAGCTATAAATGGGCAGAAGTATTGTCGAGCGATGCGTTTTCGCGCTTCGAAGAAGAAGGTATTTTTTGTGCCAAAACGGGCCGTGATTTCTTGCATGCCATTTTGGAGCAAGGCGGTTCTAAAGAGCCCATGGAGCTGTTTAAGCAATTCCGTGGCCGCGAGCCAAAGATAGATGCCTTGTTACGCCACACGGGCATCACGGCTTAACTGATTAGCTGTAAGCTCAAGAAAAGATCCAAGCTTTTCTGGCTCTACGGAGCTGGGGACTTTAGTTTTTGAGTTTAACTTACAGCTGACAGCTTACCGCTGCCCGAAGGGCCCAATTGAACGCTTATAACGGCTGGCCTAGTGTCGGCCGTTTTTAATGGTAATGCAGGATGACCGAACATTTGTTCCCGTTACAGATAGAGTGCGTTGACGAAAGCTTGCAGCGCGAGGCTGAACAACTTCAAGTGGCTATGCAAGGCGTGAGCGCCATGGCGCCCTTTGCCTTGGTATTAACCGAAGGGCGGCTAGAGCTGCGCAAGTTAGATGAGCCCAAGCTGGGTGGTGTGTATGTAGACTTAGCCGAGGGTGCTGCGGCGCATCGGCGCAAGTTTGGTGGCGGTCGCGGCCAGTCTATTGCTAAAGCCATAGGCTTAAAAAAAGGTCATAACCCCAGCGTGGTCGATGGCACGGCGGGATTAGGGCGAGATGCCTTTGTGCTGGCCTCGTTGGGTTGCAAGGTAACCTTGTGCGAGCGCCATCCCGTGGTGCATGCACTGCTGGCGGATGGTTTGCGCCGCGCGGCGCTAGATGCCGACATTGGAGATTGGGTGAGCGAACGGATGCAGCTGTTACCGTTTGGCAAGATATTGGCTGATATTACCGAGCAGCCGGATGTGGTTTATCTGGACCCTATGTTTCCCCATAAGAAAAAAGCGGCCTTGGTAAAAAAAGAAATGCGGGTGTTTCACTCATTAGTGGGGCCAGATTTGGATGCAGATGTACTGCTGCCACAAGCGCTACAATTAGCCCGTGCACGGGTGGTGGTTAAGCGTCCTGGCTATGCCGGTTTTTTGAATGAGATGTCACCGTCGGCACAAATAGAGACTAAAGGTAACCGCTTCGATTTGTACGTGAAGCAAGCTTTAAGCAACAAAGAGTAAGCCCTTCGGGCAGCCTTAAGCGATCAGCAAAAAACAGGGCGGCGAACGATCCTTGTCATACATGCGCAATAGTTAATTTAGTATATACTAATGTTTTGTGGTGACGTCGAGAGGTAAATATCATGGCACAGACACTTAAGCCCCAAGTACTTATGCCTCAGATCAGGGCATTTTTGGACGACAGCAGCGAAACCTTCAGTTATGTGGTATTCGACCAAGCCGGCGGCCACGGGGTGATTATCGACCCGGTATTAAACTTTGATTATGCCTCGGGTCGCACTAGCACTAAGCTTGCCCAGCAGCAGCTGGACTTTGTGGCGGAACAACAACTCACCATCGAATGGATTTTGGAGACGCACGCTCATGCGGATCATCTGTCGGCGGCGCCATTTTTGCGTGATCAGTTGCATGCCAAAATTGGCATTGGCGCACAAATAACCCAGGTACAGAGCATTTTTCGTGAGGTATTTGCCCTCGAGCCAGAATTTAAAGCCGATGGCAGTCAGTTTGATGGCTTGTTTAGCGATGGTGATACGTTAACCGTGGGTCAGTTGCAGATTAGCGTGTTACATAGCCCCGGACATACTCCTGCCGATATAGCTTATCTAATTAATGATCAGGCGGTGTTTGTGGGCGACACCTTGTTTATGCCCGATTTAGGCACCGCGCGATGTGATTTTCCCGGTGGTAGCAGCCAGCAGCTTTATCACTCAATTCAACGCCTGCTAGCCTTGCCACAAGAGACGAATATTTATGTGTGTCACGATTACCCCAAAGAAGGGCGTGAGCATGAATGTCGCACCACGGTGGCCGAGCAACGCGCCAATAATATTCATGTGCGCGATGGCATAGACGAAGCCAGTTTTGTCGCCATGCGTGATAAACGAGATGCCACACTGGGCATGCCGCGACTGATTTTGCCGTCCATTCAAGTCAATATTCGCGCTGGCGAAATGCCCCCCGCCGATAAGCAAGGCAAGGTGTTTCTTAAACTGCCAATAAATGCGTTGTAAACACAGCTGTCAGCGTTAAGCCGTCAGCGATCAGCCTAAAAATATATACAGTACCCTGTAGGCCTGCGTTTGAGCTGCACTGCAGGCTCGTTTGTTGTGGCCCTGTACTGACAGCGTACGGTTGTCAGTTTTGTAGTGGCTTTTATCTGACCGCTTAAAGCTTACGGCTTATAGCTCCCCGAAGGGGTTAGCATATCGGTAATGGTGCTGGCTTGGCCGCGAATGCGCTCTACTACTTGTCCTGCGCGCTGTGATACTTGGGTTGATTGTAATTTAAGCTCATCCATCAGGCTCATAAAGCGATTGAGCTCGGCGGCTTGACTGTCTGCGTGGCCCGCGCCTTGTTCGGCTACCAAAGTAGTGGCCTCAGACGTGGTGCGCACTTGTTCGGTGACGGCCATTAGCGTTTGCGCCTGATCGTGTTGCGTTTCGGCGGCATGCATCATGTTACTAATGGTGTGATTAAGCTCGTCGCTGGCCAAGCGCAGTCGGCCCATAATATTGCTGATTTCGCTAAGCGATCCTTGAGTATTACCAGATAGCTTGCGTACCTCATCGGCCACCACGGCAAACCCTCGACCTTGCTCACCGGCCCGTGCTGCTTCAATGGCGGCATTCAATGCCAGCAAATTAGTTTGTTCGGCAATTTGCTGTATCACCCCAATAATGGCTGAGGCATCTTTCACCGAGGTGGCTAAACTATCCAGCGCCCGCTGGCCCGTGCTGGCCGCTTCTTGGCTTTGTTGGGCGGTGCATACTAGTTGTTCTACTTTTTCTTTGCTCACGCCCATGGCCTGCAAGTTATCGCGCGCCGTAAGGGCTATCTCGTCGGTGGCTTGGCGCATTTGCTGTGCAAGGTGATTTAGCTCATCCACCATGTGCACGCTGCCACTCATGGTGTGATCGGTGGTTTGGGTGTGCTGCTGAATATCCAGCACTTCTTCTACCATGTGCTCTAGCGCCGTAGATACATGCCTAAGCTGCTCAGACCGAGCCTGTTGTTGATGTTGTAACTGTTGGATCAGGCCATTAAAGCTGGTGGCAATTTGTCCTAGCTCGCTATTGGGGTGCGTTATGGTTAATGGGGTAAGTTGACCGGTTTGCAGCAAGCGGGCAAAGGCATCACCCAGCTGATGCAGGCGCTTAACGACTAATTGGCGCTGAAAGCCATAGCTGAGTAACGCAAACAGCAGCAGGGTGAGGCACAGACCAAACAGCAGAGCAGTTAATTGCTGGTAGTGGGCTACACGTGTGGTTTCTTGCTGTGCGACCAGCTGGTCTAGCTCTTGCTCTATAGCAATAAGGCTGGTGTTGAGTGCGTTGGCGGCTTGGCTGCGTAACGCCAAGTTATCTTCGGTATTGCTTAGCTCTTTAGGGTAGCGGCGCAGAAGGCTTTGTACTTCTCGCTTTGGGCCGTCGCCTATTTCTATCGGTTTGGGTTTGCGCAGCGCAAATTCGTCGGCTTCGGGTTGCTGATAAATACTCAGTAGTGGCAGATCGTTAAGCTGAGCGGCCTGCAGGTTGAGTTCGTTAAGCTGAAAGTCGAGAGCGGCTTTTAGGCTGGATCCGTCGTTATTGGCATGGCTATTAATATAGTTCTGGCGCAAGTGAATTAGTTTGGGCAGGGCGGCCAGCATGGCGGTTGCTGTCCCTTGGTACTGAGTGGCTAGCTGATGCCGACTGTCGGTATAAGGTAGGTCGGCATAACGGATCAGGGTTCTTAGGTTGTCGGCTAGCTCTTGCTCGGCGTATTGCAATAGTTGTTGGCTGTTACCGGATAGTTTGCCTGCTGCGCGAAAGTCGAGGCGCAATTGCTGCTCAAGATGAGCCACCGCCTGTTGAGCCGAATCGGCATCGGGGTAAGATGCCAGCACCGTGTTAATGGTGGTGAGCTGTTGCTCGGCAGTGGTCAGCAGGCTGTTATCGCCGGTGGTTAAATAGGCGGTAATGGTGCGGTACAAGTCAAGGTTTGCGGTACGGCGCAGTTGCTCTACTTCGGCTCGAGAGTGCTCACCTTGGCGTAACCGTTGATCTGCCAAATAGAGGCTAGCGGCAAGAATAAGCGCCAGCGCCATTAATAGCAGCGAAGATAACCACGAAAACACAGATACTTTCATTAGCCAAACCCCAATAACTTCTTATGTTGGGCAGAGTAAGGCAATTAGGTGACAGTTTTATGATAGGAGCCGCTGTCAGGGGTAAGCCGTAAGCTGTCAGCCAAGGATAAACAATAAACACCATACCCTGTAGCCTAGCGCGATCGCTGCGGGTGCTGTGAAGCAGAATGGTTTGATAGTTACCTGAACTGACAGCTGACAGCTGACAGCTGTGTTACAGTTTTTATCAGTTCTTTATGCAGTTGCTGTGCGTACAGGGGGGCGGTGTCGATAAGTTCGATCCGTCCCTCTTTCTGGGCGGCGATGCGATATATCGTTAGTTGCTCGTCCACCTTATTAAAAGCGCGCCAGCCATCTGCGGTGCGTAATACCGCTTTTAAGCGGGCGACGTTTTGCGCTCGGCAAAATGCTTCTACGGCGCTTAAATCAAAACACACTTCATCTAAAAAACGCCAACCAATGGAATAGTGATCTTGGCCCAGATTGCTGTAACGCCGCCAAGGTTGGGCGCGACTGAGCCGTGGTTCCGGACTGGCAATAAGCGGCCGCGGGCTATTAGCGGCATGGGCTGCTGGCGCGGCGGCCTTACGCGCTTGGCTATGAGTGGCGTGCAACCAGTTAAGGTCGAGCTGACCTTGGCTAACGGTGACCGATTGTTGCGCGGGTTGGCCATTAAACAAGCCCTGTTTAATGGCCTCTTGTAAGTGGCTCACTTGCTCTGGCGTACTGACATCTGCTTTATTAATGACAATGACATCGGCGAGCGCGAGCTGATCTTGATAAGTGTCGTGTTCTTGATAACGAGCTTGTGCAAACTGGCGCGGATCGACCACACAAAACGTGGCACCTAGCTGTAATACATCTTGGTAATGTTCTGCGGTGAGGGTCTTTAAAATTTGGCTGGGATGGCCCAACCCGCTGGGTTCAATAAATAACCGATCTGGTTTGGCTTTATGCAGTAGCGCATTAAGGCCAATTTGAAACGGTAAACCAGACACACAGCACAAGCAACCGCCTGGCACTTCTTTGATCATGGCGCCTTGTTCGGTTAACAAGGCACCGTCGATACCCACTTCACCAAATTCATTCACCAAAATGGCCCAGCGCTCATGCTCCGGTTTATTGGCTAATAAATGGCGCAGCAGCGTGGTTTTGCCAGTACCCAAAAAGCCCATCACAAGGTGGGTGGTTACAGGAGAGGTCATAGTGGAGTCCGCGAATGAGTTTTTGTTATCTTATAACAATATCGGCGGGGTTGTCATACAAAACGAAGGGCAGAGGAAGACAGCTGTAAGTTATACGCCGTACGCTTTACGTAAAAACCAACACGGGAACATCCTGTTTTTTAACGTAGGGCGTACAGCGTAATACTTGGTTACGGCTGAATAAGCAGTCGGCCTTTAAGCTTGCCAGCCAGTAGGTCGTGGGCGGCCTGAATGCTTTGTTCTAAGGTGTACACTTCGCTTTGTTCTTCAAAGTCTAGCGGTAGGCTGTCTTGCAGACGTTGCCACGCTTCGATGCGGGTGGCGGTTGATGCATAAACAGAGTCGATACCCAACAATTGCACACCGCGCAAAATAAAGGGCATGACCGTGGTATTTAACGCAACGCCACCTGCTAGGCCACAGGCTGTTACGGCACCGTTCATCTTGGTTTGGCTTAAAATTCTGGACAGGGTACGACCACCGACCGCATCTATGGCACCGGCCCAGCGTTGAGATTCTAGTGCCGCTGGCTCTTTATCAAACTCGGCACGGTCGATAACTTCGCTGGCTCCAAGCTGTCGCAGCCAATCGCAGTGCTGGCGCCGGCCAGTTTCGGCATGCACCTCAAAACCGGCCTTGGCCAGCAGCCGTACGGCAATGGAGCCCACGCCACCGGTGGCACCGGTCACTAAGATAGGGCCTTGGTCTGGCTTAATGCCAGCGCGTTCTAGTGCCATAAATGACAACATGGCGGTGAGGCCGGCGGTACCAATGGCCATGGCACGCTTAGCGCTCATGGTGCCGGGTAAGGGCACCAGCCATTCGCCTTTCACACAGGCCTTTTCTGCTATGCCGCCCCAATATTTTTCACCTACGCCCCAACCGGTAAGAATCACTTCATCCCCAACCTGATGGTTGGGATGGTCTGACGCCAACACAGTACCGGCAAAATCGATGCCGGGCACCATGGGCCATTGGCGAACGATTTTGCCCTTGCCAGTAATGGCCATGGCATCTTTGTAGTTAAGGCTGGAATAGTCCACCTTCACTAACACATCACCAGTGGTAAGCTGATTTTCGTTAAGGCGCTGCACGCTGGCCTTAGTCTCTTTACCTAACTCTTCTAATAGCAGGGCATTAAACATTATATTTCTCCTGGCACGGTTTCCTGTCAACCAGTGTAAAGGGCGTTTTGCCGATTGCTATGGCCCAAGTCGGCAAAATTGTGATTCTGTGAGCTTGGCAAGGCTACAATGGTGATAGGTAATACGTGAAGTGTGAGCTGTAGCAGATAACTCCCCACCAGCACTCCAAGTTCCATACATTTTACCGCTCACTTTTATGTTTATGCCCCAACCATTTTTCATTTAGCCATAGCGAGGCGATAATCATTAGCCCTCCTATCCCTAGCCTTAGCAGGTCGGCGTCTCGGTTCCAAATAACTAAATTAACCAGCAAGCCTGCGGGCACCAAGGCGTTATTCATAATGGCCAAGGCGCCTGCGTTAACCAACGTGGCGCCTTTGTTCCACAAGAAATAACCCGCTCCCGAAGCGCCGACACCCAGCCATAATAAAATGCTCCATTGCAGACCGGATGTTGGGTATTTTTCACCACCAAGCAGCAACCAAGCGGGCAACACGACCGCCAGTGCGCCAAGGTAAAAATAACCAAATAACCGATGTTGCGGCGAGTGGTGTGGGTGGCGCTCCATTAGCACCTTGTAACCGACTTGGCCTAAGGCAAAGCACAGGTTAGCGCCCTGTACTACGGCAAAGCCCAGCCAATAATCATGAGATAAGCCGTTAAAGCGAATAACCAGCGCCCCCACCACAGCCAAGCCAGCCGTGAGTAAGTAGCCTGGGTTAAAGCGTCGGTGCAGCAGGTCGTAAATAAGGGTGACGTAAATGGGGGTAAGTACGGTGAAAATGAGTACTTCTGGCACCGTTAGCAGCAAAAATGACTGATAGTAGAATAGATACATCAGCCCCAGTTGCAGGGCGCCACACGCCATTAGCCCTAAGGCTAGACGAGGAGGCTGGCGCCAGTGCATAAAGGGCATAAATAGCAAAGTTGCCATTAAAATGCGGCTAAATACCGAGAAGTAGCTATCAACGGCACCGGCAAGGTATACGCCAATTAAGCTAAAAGAAAAGGCCCATAGCAGGGTTACGGCAACTAAATAAGGCATGAGAAATAGGCTGAAGTGAGTAAAGATGGGCGCGATAATAGCAAAAAAGACTTAGAACAGCTGTAAGCCGTCAGCTTTCAGCGATCAGTTAAGGGCCATTGCCAAACCGACAAAATAAAACATAAGGGCATTTTTGCCACGGAATCCACGGAAAAATAGAGATAAGAGCAGAAAGTGGCAAAGCCTGATAAAAGACTCTTATTGGTAAAAGCTAAATACCAGTTCATCAAAGAGCGAGCTCTTACCAATAGTAAGCCTTTATCCCTGTTACTTGTCGATCTTATCTCATCTTAATTTTTCCGCGTCTTCCGCGTTCTTCCGTTGCCAAAATAGCTCTGGCTCTTAGGTCTAAAAAGTTTAAGACTAATCTGCAACGGAATCCACTGAACCCACGGAAAATAGTGATCAGATCTGAAAGGGATCACTAATGGTAAGAGCCAAAACAGAACATCAGAGATCGAGCTCGTACCATTAATAAATCTTTGTCGCTTGTGAGCTCTTCCGTGAGTTTTGTGGCAAAAAATATTTAGTCTTTAAAGCCAGACTGTTAATGCAAGGCTGCGTTTGTCTTTAGCGGATCGCGTACGGCGTAAAGCTTACAGCGACTTTCAAGAGGTAGGCATAAAAAAAGCCGGTGCAATGCACCGGCTTGGGACCAATTTCAGGTTTGTCATAAAGGAGAGCATGACGTCCCTAAACAAGGTGGTTAACACCACACGCAGAACTTTAAGGCTTGATGCCTGTAAAGAGGTTGTCAGCGTGATTACTGACGCCGTCAGGTCGAAAATATTCTGTTGGTATTGCCACCGCCGAATTACCTCGAATAATTCGTTAGCAACAATAGACAGGTAGTACCCCCCATGATGCCACCATGCCCAGAACCTTGTTGACCCGACAGCCAGATACATTACTGCTTCACGCCGACGATAAACTTGTCTATGAGGGGCATTCTATGGTCTGATCACTTATGTAAAAAATGAATTATCAACATAAAGCTATGGTTAATATCGATGAATAACCTGTATCAACGGCTCGATCTGAATTTACTGCGCGTATTCGACGTGCTTATGCATAGCCGCAATGTTACGCGTGCCGCAGAGCAACTTAACTTATCTCAGTCTACCGTTAGTCATGCGCTGGCTAGGCTGCGCCAAGCACTGGACGATCCGCTGTTTGTGATGACCCGCAAAGAAATGCGGCCAACCCAACGTGCGCTAGCGTTAGCGGCCCCCGTGCGCCAAGCACTTGCGCTGCTTGAGCAAGGGGTGCGGCAGTCAGCAAGTTTTGACCCCGCCATATCGGCGCGTACCTTTCGGATCGCGGTGCCGTCTTCTATTGAACATGGGGCGGTGCCACAGTTGGTGGAGTTGCTGCATCAGCGTGCCCCCAGTTGCCGATTAGCGGTAACCGAGCTAATACACTCTGACTACGAAGATAGCCTATCGCGGGGGGGAATGGATTTGGTGGTGGCGTTTGCCGACGGCGCTCACCTTTCGTCTCGGTTGCGCGTTGATCCTTGGTTTGATAATCCCATGGTTTGTTTATCGGCCCAAGGCAGTGGTTTGCCGGAATGCTTGTCTGCGGAGCAGCTAGTAAGCTGGAGCCATGTATCTACATCGACGTGGGGTCACAACCAAACGTTGGTAGAGCAGTGGCTGAAAGGAAAAGGATTAGAAAGACATATTGCGGTATGGGTCCCAAGCTTTGAGGCGTTGCCTAAGCTGCTGGCCACGGGACGTTATTTAGCCATGGTGCCTGAGCTGATAGCCCGAGATTTTTGTCACTATTATCCGTTGCAACAACATAGCTTAAGCGAGTCGTTGCGCAGTACTTACATATTGGCCCAGCACCCGTTAACCGAGTTTGATCCGGCACTTAGCTGGTTTCGCCAGTTGCTGGCAGAAGTGGGCGACCGGCTACGCCAATCGCCCTAAAGGACCGTTATTTTTAGACTGCGGCGCTGTTATTAAGCAACGCTACTTTTTAGGTAAAGGCACTACCAGCAAATCGCAGGGTACGGTATTCATCAGCTGGCGAGCAGAAGAGGTTAGTAGACTCCAAAAACTCTGCTCGTGGCCACAAATCAGTAGGTCAACGCCGTGCTGCTCAACGGCTTCGTTTACCTTAAGCGTGAGATCACCACAAATTACCAGCTTCTTCTCGATGGGGTAATCAATGTTTCCGATATACTCTTCGAGTCGCTGCTTAGCGTCGGCCACTACCTGATCCTGAATATTGTCGATATCGATGTCGATCATCTCGGTATACAGGTCTTTAAGATCCACATCCACATGAATGACGGACAGTTTGGCGTTGTTAGCCCGTGCGCGATCGACGGCCTTGGCAATCACTTTGCGATTGCTTTCGGACATGTCGACCGCCGCCAGTATGTGTTGATATTGGTAGGGTTCGTTCATGGCACCTCTCCTTTTTTTAAAGTTTATCAATCCATTACTAGATAAACCGTGAGCTGTATGGAATTTCATAACCTTCGCAGCATAGGCTAAAAAACGGTTGCTAGACAAGGGCCATCGCGTAGTCCAATAGTCTGATAAGGGAGCGCCGTACGCTTTACGTCGTACGCTATCAGTAAAAACGGCGGTGTTTGCTTTTAACGTATGGCGTACGACGTAAAGCGTATAGCTGTATTTATTCCTTACGCTGTTGTAGCAGTGTGCTAAGCGAAGCTATTTCTGCGCGTAGGTCGGCCACTTCTTGATGCAAGCTATTTAGGTGAGTGGTGACCTCTAGGCGATATTGGTTATCGTTGGCCTTTTGTTGTTTTTCTGTTTCTTTGGCTTTGGGTGTTAATAGCGTTGACGCCACTAGGCCCGAGATACCAGCAAAAATCGACACACCGGTAAAAATAACGACCGCAGAAATGACTCTTCCTGCGGTGCTGATTGGGTAATAGTCGCCGTAGCCGACGGTGGATATGGTGACCAGCGCCCACCAAATAGCATCTTCGGCGGTTTCTATATTTGACCCTTCATGGCCAGCTTCGGTCATAAGAATAGCGATGGCACTACCGCCTAGTACTATCAGTAGAATCAACAGCATAGACGCTAGCATGGTGCTTTCGCTGTGCTTTAATAGATGGCGAATGACTTGATTCGCTACCCGCAACATACGCAACACCCGCAACACCTGAAAAATTCGTCCATAACGGAAGATATCTACGGCGGGAATAGACGCAATAAAATCAATCCAGTGGATACTCAAAAACTGCTTTTTATTTTTCGCACTAAATAAGCCATAAAAAAAATGACTCAGTAATATCAAGCAGATACCGGTATCAAGCTTAAGCAGTAACTCTTTTTCCGACTCAGAAAACGGGCCAAACTGGTGCAGTACGATGATCACCACCGAAATAATGGATAACACCATCATCACTAAATCGAAGGCATTGGGCGGTAAAACGCGTACTTTGGTTTCCACGAGCGATCCTATTCGTTGTTAATTGTTATAGAGGGATATCAAAGCTCGGCCCGCAACAAATATCGTCGTGGCGTATGCTCAATAGCCGTAAAGGTCCCTAAGTTTACGCGATAACCTTGCTCTTCTAAAAATAAAGCGCGGTCTAGCAACAGCCATAGTTCCAACAAATAGCGATAACGGTGGCGTACTAGCTCAATGCGTTTTACTAGCAAACGACGCTGGTCGGCCAATGCCAGCCAATGTTGACTATCAATCGCCTTAGGCATGGTTAGGCCTTTTTGTGTGCCAGCAAAGTGCGCAAATTCGGCAAAATCACCACTCAGTAAGCGCTTAGGGAAGGTGGGCAAAGGTAAGTAGTGTGGCTGCCCGCTAAGGTGTTGCTGCAGCTCATCGAACGCTAACCGCCACGTTAGCTCAATGTGGCGCAGGCGACGCACTCGCTCTCCGCCAGTTACCTGCTGTTGCAAAGGCAGGCGTAGGCTGTGGCGATCCAGCTTTAAGTCTTGCTGCTGACCGGCCTGCGACAGCGGGCGATAAACATCACTCTCAATAAGATGGTAGCAACAAGGCGACAGCGCTAATTGTTGAGTGCCGGCCTGTGCGGCGTGGCGTAAAAAACGCAAGTGTAGCTCGCCGCAGGCATGTAAGGCCACCGCCAGCTGTTGTGGTTGAAATAACTCGGCGGCGTCGGTATCCAGTGCGTTAGCACAGTGAAAGTGGTGTTTAAGGCCCAGCTGTAAGGCAAGTTGCTCGCCCTGAATGCATAAATCTGCGCTCCACTCTAGGCTGGTTACAGAAGGCGCCCCTTGTTGGGCCAGCAAACGGCCTAAGTGCCCCTTGCCCGCACACCATTCTAAAACGGGGTGGGTGTCTCTGGGCACATTGGCGGCAAAGTCCTTTATTTGTGCCCATTTTCGCCCACCAATGCCATTACTCCAGCGCGGTGTGGCGTAATCCGTTGCGCGTTCTAGCTCGGGCAAGCTCAAGGCGTGGGCCGCTGCCGTGTGTGGCCGCATGGGCGCTAACCAGGCAAGGGCGGCGGCATCGTCTTGGTCTAGGGCGTCTATCTGCGCTTCATCTAGCGCCATTAGCATGGGGGCTAGCTCGGGCCAAGGTAGCTCGGTGCAGCTAAAAGGGGTGTGCTGCCAGTCGCCGCGGGCTTGATGCAACAGGGTGCTTAGTTGTTGAAATTGTTCGGCAAGAATACTCATGGCGCGGATTATAACCTTGGGGCACAGTCTTACGCCATACGCCATACGCCATACGTTCTGCGTCTTACGCTGTACGCCTTACGTTTACAGACAAACGCTGGCCTTTTGTTCAGCTTGGCGCTGACTTTGTCGTTACGCCTAGCGTCTTACGACGTACAGCGTGAGCGTATGACGTAAAGCTTTGTGTTCGCGGCATAGCCGTGGGGCGGTGCGACCGTTAGAATAGCGCTTTGTCGATAATAACAGTGTGGAAATCAATGAAAGCGTGGGATGTAATTGTCATTGGTGCCGGAGCCGCCGGTTTGATGTGTGCCGCCGAGGCAGGTAAGCGGGGCCGTCGTGTGCTGCTGCTTGATCACGGCAAACGTATTGGTCGTAAAATTATTATGTCGGGCGGCGGTCGTTGTAACTTCACCAATTATTTCATCGAACCCAGCGCTTTTTTATGTGAAAACCCGCACTTTGTTAAGTCGGCACTGGCTCGCTACACCCAGTGGGACTTTATTGCCTTAGTTGAAAAACACGGCATTGCCTATCACGAAAAAACCTTAGGTCAGCTATTTTGTGACGACTCGGCGCAGAACATCGTCGATATGCTGATAAAAGAGTGCGAAACCGCCGGCGTTACTATCAAGTTACGTAGCAATATAGACAGTGTGGATCAGTTAGGAGCAGGGTTTTCTGTAACTACCAATGATGATCAGTACAGCTGTCAGTCGTTAGTGGTGGCTAGCGGTGGGTTGTCGATGCCTAAAATTGGTGCTTCGGCCTTTGGTTATAAACTGGCAGAACAATTTGGCTTAAAAGTACTACCTACTCGCGCCGGTTTGGTGCCTTTCACCTTGCAGCCAGAAGACAAAGCGACCCTAGAGCCGCTAGCGGGCGTGTCTTTACCGGTGGTAGCCGAAAGTGAAGACGGTACTCGCTTTAGTGAAAACTTATTGTTTACGCACCGCGGCGTGTCTGGGCCGGCGGTGCTACAAATTTCCTCTTATTGGCAAGCGGGCGAACCGGTGCGGTTCGAGCTGTTACCGGCCGGTCGACTCGCGCAAGGTATTAGCGATCACCCTAACCAAGAGCTAAAAACTTGGCTGGGACATCAGTTGCCTAAACGGCTGGTTGAGGCCTTGTTGGCTAGAGAGGAATGGACGCGCGCTAACATCACCAATAAACCGCTAAAGCAATATGTGCCGAAAGAAGTCGCAGTCATCGAGCAATTGCTAAGTGCGTGGCCGCTAAAGCCCGGTGGCACCGAGGGCTATCGCACCGCCGAAGTCACCTTAGGTGGGGTGGATACAGACGAGTTGTCCTCTAAGACTATGATGGCCAAGAAAGTGCCTAATTTGTACTTTATCGGTGAAGTGGTCGACGTAACCGGTTGGCTAGGGGGCTACAATTTTCAGTGGTCTTGGAGCGCCGGCTGGAGCGCTGGGCAAGTGGTTTAAATGTGCACTAACAATAAAGTTTGTACATTAAAGAAAAAGTTTGTACATAAAGCGATTTTGTGACAATAAAGTTTGTACACTGTTCTATACTTAGCTCCAATATGGCACAACGGAGCTAAGCGTCTTGGCTGGACGAAGAAAACTACAAACAACGGAAGACTTTAAACGTGCACTCAAAAACCGCTATGGTTTGAGTGAGGGAGACAGTTACAAGCCTTGGATACGGGTGCAGGATGTTGCATCACAAGGTAATAGCGCTAAGATTCAAGGGCTTAAAGTTAACCGAGAGCATCATACTCTCTCTGAACACGAGAGTTGCTTCTTCTATTTAGCTGAGTTTTCTGACTCAGTTGTTGATATTCGTGAACAGTTTCCTCTTTTACCGTTAGATTTATCAGTAAGAATCTCCAGTGTGTTGGGTGTAAAACATCCCATCGTCCCCGGTACTAAAACTCCCAACGTCATGACTACAGATTTTCTACTTACCTGCTCCGATGGCGTAAGAACATGGTATGAAGCTGTAAGTGTTAAACCTGAAGCTCAACTTAATAATAAACGTGCTGCCGAGAAGCTTGATATAGAAAGAGTCTGGTGGGAGTTACAAGGGATAACTTTTCATCTTTTTACTATGACGAATAAAAATAAAATACAGTCAAAAAATATTCAATGGGCAACTTCCCCTGTTAGGCAAGGGCGAAAATTTGATAGTGATCTTCTTTTTTCGGCGTTAAATTTTATGAATGAAGGTCTAACTTTTATTGAGCCGCTGTGCAACGCCTTTGTTAATGAGCTGGGTGTTGACCATGATGATGCTTTGGTAATAGTAAAAGTGCTGATTGAAAAAAAGATGCTGTTGGTAGACTTTAATAATCCGATCGCAGATACAGGTATACTGAATGTTATAGGTATTAATAAGCACGCAGGAGGTGAACTGTATGCAATTTGAGATAAACAGTACCTGGGATGTGAAAGATGTTGATGGTCTGGATGATGGGCTATATCGCCTTCTAGCTAGCTATAAAGGTGATGATTTATTTATATTGTTCAATATGTCAAGTAATAAAAAGTTACAGAGGCCGGTTGGGGTAAGTATTAAGCTGTTCTCGAAAATGTTTAAAAGAGAAGGAATAAAATCATCTGTATTCGATCTGCCATTTTACCAGCTGGTTAGTGAAAGCGATATACCAAAAGCATACATTGAAAAACGAAACGAGCACTTTGATTTAATTAAAGAGTTGGTTTTAGAGCCTGATTTTTTATTTAATATAGTGCTAAATCAGCGTTGTGGAATATTGCCTGCTCATGCTAAGAGCAAGGGTACTTACGTACAAAAAATTTATCGGGTACTTAATCAATACTGGCGTTATGGTCAGGATATTAACGCACTGGTACCGGCTTATAAGAATTCTGGTGGTCCGGGAGAGCCTCGTTTGGCAGGGGTTAAAAAGCGTGGTGCACCAGTCCATTTATCGACACTTGGTATGATACCACCCTCAGGGAAAAACACGACGGAAGATGATAAGAAAAAATTTCTTAAGGCTATTAAAAAATATGGGCTGAAAGGTCGTCCTACAGCTATTAGCCGTGTTTATGACAAGATGCTCAATGAGCTTTACGCTGATGAAATATTACAGGCAGAACAAGAAAACAGAGCTCCTATAGTCCCCAATTTAAGCGTGTTTAGATACTGGATAAAAAAGCTGGTGCCTGAGTCAGAAATGATAAGAAAAAGAACGAATAAAGGCGACTTTCAGCGAAATAAACGTGGTCTTCGTGGCGCTGCTACAGATCATTCTGAAGTGCCTGGAAGTTACTTTGAGTTGGATGCAACCGTCCTGGATGTTCATATTGTTTCTGAGTTTAATCGGAACCAGGTTATTGGAAGACCAACACTATACTATGTTGTTGATAAAGAAAGTAAAATGGTTGTAGGTATTCATGTTTCAATGGAATATGCATCGTGGAGAGCTGGTCGTCAGGCATTAGTTAACAGTTTCACTTCAAAAAAAACATTTTGTGCGCACTATGATATTGAAATAAACGATGAAGACTGGCCTTGCTACCATATACCACAACGTCTGTTATGTGACCGCGGAGAATTTATTTGTAAAAAGGCAGAAGAACTTGCTGTTCCATTGATTGGGCATCTAAGTTTTGCTTCACCATACAGCGCAGATAAAAAAGGAATAGTAGAACATAAGTTCCATACTTTAAATGAAGAGTTAATTCATGATTTAATGGGCACTACGAGAGGTATAAATTATATACGTGGTGATAAAGACCCAAGGATGGAGGCGGTACACACTTTGAAAGAAGTGTACAAAATGATCATCGAAGATGTACTAAAACAAAACAACAGAGTTCTTGATGCGCTTGCTGTTCAAACTACATTGTTAATTGAGTCAGAACTTAGCCCTACGCCTCTTAACTACTGGACTGTCCATCTTAAAAAACATTTGCATGCACTTAATAAAGCTGATGAAGCTGAAATTAGAGCAAAATTGTTACCTGCTATATATGTTTCTATGACTAGTAAGGGTATCAGGCTTAGTGACGATATGTATTACGAGTGCGACCGCTCTGAGTTTGAAGACTGGAAGACTATTGCGCGTAATAACGGACGTTGGAAGATGGAGTCTCGGATTGACAGTGATGATGCTTCTTTCATTTATGTACGTTTACAGCCTTATGAAGGCTTCACCAGATGTAAGATAATGCCGAGATCATCAATCTTTGAAGGACGTCATAGAGCAGATGTTTTGTACTTTGAAGACTGGAAGAAAATTGAAAAAAACAAGCCGAAAGTATCGAGTAGTTCTATTGAAGTTAATAATAGAAGAAATTCAATAATTGATAACGCAAAGCGAGAAGTTAAAGAGTTACCTAAACCGATTAAAAAAATAGACAGAATTCGTGATATGAAGACTAGAAGAAGAAATTTTATATTAGATGCCAGAGTTTATGAAAATATTGTTTGCGACGATAATTTAATGGCAAACGACACTTCCGTCAATCAAGTATCAGAATTACGTAAGAAAAAAGTCGTTTCTATCCTTAAAAGAAAGAAGGATTCTGATAAATGAGACATGAAGAAGCGAAATATAATTCAGCTATACTTCCTGAACATCGTG
Organism: Oceanisphaera ostreae; assembly: GCF_042676125.1. Taxonomy (NCBI): domain Bacteria; kingdom Pseudomonadati; phylum Pseudomonadota; class Gammaproteobacteria; order Aeromonadales; family Aeromonadaceae; genus Oceanisphaera; species Oceanisphaera ostreae. The sequence goes on along the minus strand of NZ_JBHTJS010000014.1, from coordinate 41,115 downwards.
GTAATCCATTAATTGAAGCTTTGCCGATTAAACTGAGTGATGATGACTTAGTCCATGCGCTCAGCTTCTACCCACCGCATTCTTCAGAAGAAATGAAGTTAGAACCTTCTCATAGATTAGAATATTTAACTAGGTTGAAAGCACTAAGGCAACCACTTCCTATATATTTTGACTGTTTCAGAGCTATCGAAATTGCTATAAAGGAAGGTTATTCTGCAAAAAACCCTCTATCACCTACAACTATGAACTATTTGCATTATCCTGTGAGTGAGCTTACAGGTGTAGCACCTAGAACGGGATATTTTCAAGCAAAGGGTTGTGGTATTACCGTTATTGGAGAAAGTGGTGTAGGAAAAACCTGCATGCTGGAACAAATACTTAGTCATTTTCCAGATAGTATTATGCACATTCGTTATAGCGGTATGCCTATCCCTCTTCGCCAGGTCGTGTGGATAAAAGTGGATTGCCCAGAGGACTCCAGTGTTAGAGCTTTGTGCCATAAAATTATTAGAGAGTTGGATTTTAAAATGGGGATTGAGCCTACTGTGAAAGCTCGAACCATCCCTCTTCTAATTGATCAAATAGAGGCGCGTATTAAATCAAGCTTTCTGGGTGTTTTGATTATAGATGAGATGCAGAACCTTAACCTTGCTAAAACAGGAGGCGCCGATCGACTTCTTGCTTTCATTCATAATCTTGTCAATAACCTTGGAATTCCAATACTTTTTTGTGCAAACCCTCCTTTTAATCAATTGTTGAGTAAGACACTTAAAACCGCAAGAAGAGCTGAGAGTAACGGATATTTCGACTTTGATTTGATGGAAAATGATGAAGTTTGGGCTCTGTTTATTGACGAGTTATGGGAGCTACAATGGACTAACGTCAAAACGTCACTGACTTCTAGTCTGAACAACAAACTATACGAACTATCAGTAGGTAATATGGATTTGGCTGTCAGGATTTTTCGTGAGGCCCAGCGCTATATTATTGGTACTGAAGATGAACGGATTACGTCAGCGGTACTTGAACATGCAGCAACTATTGCCGTTAAAGCTTCAAAGAATATTGCTGATGAGATAAGAAGAGAGCTAGCTGTTTCTGTTCTTAAGAGAAAAAAACCAGAAGTTGCAACACCAAAGCTCGCCGATGAAAGCGCTTCTAAACAAGATATGTTGTTGAACAACGCCGGAACCCTTCTGGCCATTCCTGGAGACTTAACTAGGCCACACCACCCAGAGTTTCTTTTTACAATCAATAAATTGCAAAAAACTGAAGATCTCTATCCACTTATTGAAGATATGGATTTATTTCAACGTGCAGCTACTGAAGATGATCCATTAGAGATGTTGAGAGCTAAAATGGTACTTTGTGAAGATCCGTTAGAAAAATTTTCTTAGTGTCGCGGTGGTGAATATATGAAAGTCCCGAAGCCATTTCCAGATGAACTTTTACTTAGTCGGCTTAACCGTTACGTGACAATGTACGGTGTACACATAGTTGAGTTCACGGAAAAGGCTTTTGGAAAGGACAGGGTATCAGTACATCCTTTTCTGCCAGCAGGTATTGAGCAGCTAGCCGCACTGATTGATGAAAATAAAGACAGAATTATTAATGAGCAAACACTTGCTCCACTTTTTTTTCTGTTCATGCCCAAGCATGCTGCTCAGCTAAAGCGGTTGATGCTGGCTTGCGAAGGTGCGAAAGCGTTCAGATACAGCCAGCTTGCCTCTTTTAGCTCCAGACATACGCTTTGTCTGAAATGGTGCCCAGTCTGTGCCGGTAAAGAGTTGAAGGAGCTTGGTGTGGCATATTGGCATAGGACTCATCAAATCCCTGGATTAACAGCCTGTCCGTTCCATCCCGTGTTGCTACACAGAATGCTCTTGGTGAGTCGGCAGAGAGTGATGGCAGGATGCCTGCCTTCGCATACAGATGCGGTAGTTCCGGCAGCAGAAGTGGAGGTGCGGGTAGCCCGCTTTGCTTATGAACTGTTACAGCTCAACAGCAGAGATATGGGCCAATTAGATCTTGCATCGGTATACAGGCATAGGCTGTCTGAATTGGGGTTTATCACAGCACATGGCAGAGTTCGTCGTGAGGGAGTTATGAAGGAATTTATGGCGGTTGCAGGTTTGTATCGGCCAGCCTTTGATACCGATCTTCCCCGTAATGACCGGGATTATCGTTATATTTCTCAGCTACTGGAGCCAGAAAGCAGCCGTCATCCATTCCGGCACCTGCTCTTTTCATGCTGGCTTTATAATCAGCCGCAAGACCTGTTTAAACGTACACACTCTTCTTCGAGTGCTTCTGAAAGCAATAAACTTAAGAGTTCAAAGAAACTACGGATTGTTGAGCTTAAGTGTCTGGCGTTACTAAGAGAAAGCCACTCCCTAGCCGAAATTTATCGTATTACCGGAAAGAGTCGTTGTTATCTGAAACGCCTAGCTCTGCTTAACGCTATTCCAATAGAAACTAAACCTCGGGCTCTGACCGATGAATGCAAGCACTGTATACTGCGCCTAGCTCATGCAGGCGTGCACAGAAAAGCGATTTCAAAGCGCTGCGGTATTGGTATAGGCTCGGTTGAACAAGTGATTTCCAGTACGCACGGTATGGTGGATCGCCGTAAATTGTGCCACTGGGAGTCTAAACGCCGCCGTTGTCGAGTTAAAATATTAAGATATCGTCAGAGTTATCCTAAAGCTATACGGCAACAGATAAAGGTACAATGTAATGCTGAGTTTTTTTGGTTATATCTAAATGATAGAGGCTGGCTAGAGGCAGTTCTGCCGAAGTCGAAAAAACCTATAGGTAGAACTAGATAAATTAATATAAAATAAAGATGAAATTTTTTATGAATATAATTACGGAAGTAGAAGTCGAAGATAACGCACCATACGATGAGTCATTACACGGTTTTTTATTACGGAATCAACTATTATACTCCCCAAGTTCTAAGCCTTTCGGGGTGATTAGCTTAAAAGGAGGTTGGGTTGATTCCCCATTCGTGAATAAAGAGGCGGAGCATATTTTTAGAACGCTGCCTGATCATGAGTTATTAGAAATCATAGATATAAAAGAAGTAGTTAATAATGTAGGGAATCAACTATTTGATTGTGCTACAAGTTATACAAATAAAATATCAAATGTGTTTTTTTCAAATCGTAATTCCACTGGAACGTATAAGACTTCAGGGCCAATTGTATTCTGTGAACTTTGTATTAAAGAAAGTATTAAGAGGTTTGGTTATGGATATTTTAAAAATATCTGGTCTTTCTATTCATACTGTATAATACACAATGAGCCTCTAAAGGAACTTCCTCTTAAAGGCTTTTATAGTAGTTTAAGTTGGGTGGCTGATGTAATGGGAGGGAATACACCAGAGGCTTCTTTTCAAGTTCAAGATACAAAAAAACCAAGTTTTTTATCATGGGATGATCCCTTTGCTGCTTATTTTTTTCCTATTAAAGCCAGTCAATGTGTTTTTAATTTTTTTGCTAAGTGGGTTTCAACTAATGAGTCCTCTTTTAATAATGACTTATATCGAGTAATTTCTAGAAAAGAAATGTTGAAATATTGTAGGTTTGTCTCTGTTAAAAAAGACTTTTCTTCCAAATCTAAATATTATTTAACTAAAGTTTATATGCTCTTGAAACATTTTAATCAAAATTTACTTGATAAATTCTTTGAACAGCACGTCGAAGTAGTTAAAGTGCAGATTGGACCTAGAAAGCAGGGAGTCCTACGGGAACTAATTACAAAAAGAAAAGAAGAGTCTTGTTCTATTTGTAAATTTAAATCTTGTAGTTTAAGAGGGCGTAAAGATTTAGAGGTTATAGAGAATTATGATCGGAATATAAAATATTTAGTAAGTAATTCATATTCATTATTAAGAATAGTTTTGCAGCAAGACCCACTGAGTCCGTTCGGTAGTGACTTATGGAGTCCAATGGAGCTTGAAGTTATAAGTAAAGACTAGAAAAATAAATTAGGAGTAGTTTAACGCAGCGGTTTTGATCTTTATGGTGTTATTGAACAGTGTCCTACATCTTTTCACCAAGAAATACAGTTGTAGCAAGGCTTCGCAAGAACCAGGGTAGGGGCAGGCCGCAGGGCAAGATTACGAAACCCCTTGCCCCATAAGGACTCGCGCTAGGTAGTCACTATTTCGACCCGCCCGTTTTTGCTTACGTTTGAGGCCGGCTTTAAAACTAGTGTCGGAATTCAGTAAGTTAAATGCGATATGGCGGATCGCAGCAAAGTTCTCGCCTGCTTCATCACGTCTGATCCGACAATTGTCTTCGCTCATCCCAACATCAAGTCGCCAGTGCAGTTGAGATTCGATGGACCAATGTGCTCGGCTCGCTTCCAACAGCTGCTTGGACGTTAATTTTGCTGAGCTAATATAGTAACGAATGGAGATGTCCGTCGCCGGCTGGCCTTTCTCTTGGCGTATCGCAGCCACAATGCCCATCGTCTTTAACTCCGGCCATTCAAACTCAAGGTCACCTAGCACTGAGAGGTCGTCATTAACCAGGCATAATCTCGTTTCTACTCGCCCATGCCCTTGCTCTTTTGTGCTGTAAGTATCACCTTCATCACTCTGCAGCATCTCTAGTTTAAAGTAATTATCAAACGCGGCTTCCAGGCTTGGCTGGTTGCTTTTGACCGACAGCAGGTAGTCTGCATCTTTATTTAGCACCTTCTTGGCGATGGCTTTCTGGCAACCCATTGCATCGATGGTGACTAAGCAACCTCTGATATTCAGCAGCTCTAGCAGCTTTGGAATGGCAGTGATCTCATTACTTTTCTCTGCCGTTTTAACTTGTCCCAGCACCACCTGATTAGCGGCACTAAAGGCACTCACCATGTGGATCATTCCTTGCCTGCGCCCCTTGTCGTAAGTACCACGCAAGGTTTTACCGTCGATAGCAATCACTTCACCTTCGGTCGCTATATGGCAGTCTCTCATCCACGTAGCAAAGCTCTTTTGTAACTGTTTAGCTGAGATCATGTCCATCACACGAGCGATGGTATCGTGCACGGGAATACCATTGTCGAAATCACCGTACTGTTGCAACCAGTCAAAATGATCAACACCAAAATCTTGGATTTCTTCCCAGCCTTCCGCTCCACCTATCACCGCAACAATAGCGAGAAAGAGAATATTCGACAGCTTATGCTCTACTTTCCACTGCTGGCGAGGGTCATGGATGATTGAGAGGTGGTCCAACAGGCTGAGTCCATTCATGGTGATAATCTCACATTGAAAAGACAGTATATGATCACAGCTAGAGTTGATCGTCAAAGCGATCATTTAATTCGCTCATTTATCTGTAATCAATAGCCATAATAGGGTACAAAGTGGCCGCTACTTTAAAAAATAGTAGCGCGCTAAGCCCCGTCATATAAGGGTTCTTCATGATCTTGCCCTGTAAGAACAACTCTCTTTCGAAATCGGTCTTTAACAGTTTTTCAAACTCAATTATGAAAGAGTGATTCAGTAACTTTTTTAACTTCATGGGTTAGATAAAACACCTCAGGGCATTTAACGCCCACATAAAAGGCGGCGCGTTAGCGACGTCCAGCCCACAGGGCGATTTTTAATGTGCTTGTTATGTTTTAACATTTTTACTCGGGTAACAACGGCATAAAAGTTCGTAAGAGTAAGACAAATAATATTGACAGCGCCAAGACAATATATGAATTAATCTTATAATTAGGCATAAATTTATCAGCGACAAAAACTCTCAAATTAAACGCCACAAGCGAAAATAAAAGTGCAATAGGAACCTCTATAACCTGACTTAAGCTTTGGTGCCCGTAACCTGATGCCGTAACTGCAATCCACTCACCAACTACAACTATGGGAAGAGCAAGATCACTCCAGTAAATAGCGTTCCGTCTTCTAGCGAAAATATAGGCTACCGCAGCCAAGGCGAAATACAATAATATACAAATTAAAAATAGTGCAATCATGCAAACTCTCTCAATGAAACATAACGCCTGCCAGCAGGGGCGAGTGAAACGAGTCCAGCCAGCTTGCTGGCGACACTGGCTGGCTTTGTTAGGTGTTTACCAATCTTCATCGAAGTCATCAACACCGTGGGCACTATGTCCAACCATATACCATTTGTCGTTTATCTTTCTGAATATATGGCTGTATGTATTTTTAGCACCATTCGTAGATTGCTCTGATATAAGCTCCACGTTCCCCTTCTTTGCCCAAAGTGGAACTTCAGACAATGCGCCGCCTAGTTCTAGGTCTTTTTCATAGACTTTTCTTTCAATGACTTTATATGCAGATTCTTCTAGAACCTTGTCTGAAAAGTGAAACGATTTAAGCTCCCAGTAGATTGTTTTTAGCGAGTCTACATCTTTGGCTCTAGTATATTCACCGTAGCACTCTAATGTTTGCTCGGGCGTATTCATCGAACACTCATCCGCTTCAACAGATAATGCAACAAGAGCCAAAAGGGATAGCAATATTTTCATCGAGCTAATATACTCCTAATTTTCATCGAGCTAATATACACCTAACGCCGCCAGAATGCGCAGCTTTGCAGTTGATTTTTTTGTGGCAGTCTTTTTCGCCACAAAAAAAGCGACGAAAAAGCTGTCGTATTGCTGGCTTTGTTATAACCTTGCAGAAGTCACTTTTTTGTATTGAGATTTTACAAACCACCACATGGTAGCCCCCCAAAAAAGCCCACCAACTGAAAATAAAACCAGAGATAAAGCAACGATATTTATAGTTTGAGGGGTACCAGTAAAATGCTGAATTATAGAAAATAGAATAGCAGTCGGTATTCCCCAACCCAACACTCCAATAACGAGAACAAATCTCAACATCCCCTTTTGTACTGTAAGCCCTAGCTTATCTTGTTTTCGACTATCCATCGATGATCTCTCCTTACGTTATAACGCCCTTGGCTGCGGCTGGAGCGAAGCGACAGTCCAGCGAAGCGATGCAGACCAAACTTGTTATGCGCAGTTTGGACGTTTGTTAATTTTGAAAACAGCATACCCGAAAAGCCGAGCCAATAAAAAGCTGCCAGCGATAAAAGTTGCTTGGGGTTTTGCCAGAGCTTGAGGCTGGAACTGAAAAGTTTGTTAGTTGAAATCTTGTTCATTCGTGAAGTCCATTTCGGTTTTACCTAAAGGTTGTAAGGCGCATAACGCTAATTCAACGACAAATGACATCTATGCAAAAAGCATTTATTCCGCTGAGGCACAAATATCATCATAAAAATTTTATTTTTATCAAAAGCTTAAGGCACCATAAAGTGGTGACTCGGGGAATAAGCGTCAAATGTCGTTTTCCACGCAAGATGTCTGCTCGCTTAACCATTTTACACTCACATCAACTATTCTATATTTTTCAGTGCTTTGTAAGCTTTGTAGATCCAAAATCATACCGTTCTGCGACAACTGTCGTATAGTTCCGCTTTCATCAAAATGTAAATATCACAGCCAGGCTCGAAAATACTGTTTTTTCACCAGGCTACAATCAGCAGCATTTTCCTGTAACAGACACGCTACCGCCCGAGCCTTGTGGACGACCTTGCCTCTTATCTTCCCTGTTTTGAGGCTGGTCTATATCACCCAGCTAGAATCATATGAAACCGCTCTATTATGACGCTGCAGGCTGCCGAATGGAAGAAGAGCCCCAGCATGAACTACTACATGCCGCAGCTGAAATATATAAATAAAGGTAAGTAAGTGGATATAAGGCCGGTTTGCATCTCGTTTAACGAGCGTTTATCAATCAAGTGATGACAACGATGGTAGTAAGGAAGCTGGTTCGCATGCAAGTGTGCTTGCCAACCGGTACAGTTTCTCAACAGTGATGTTGACTTCTCCTCGCTCAATACGCCCCATATAGCTCCTATCTACTCCACACACGAGTGCTAAGGCATCTTGAGAAAAACCTTTCTCTTTCCTCTGCGCTCGAATGTTTTTCCCCAACGCTTTTGCCAGCTTTTCCATAACCGCCTCGATTCTTGTGAGGCGGCACTATCCAATGTTTGCGGATGCATGAGCCACGGATTATAATCCGCAACTGTCTATTCCACGTATATTTCTACAGGTACTCGCATGAAATCGAATTTGTATCCTTTTGACAAGCGGCTGTATGAGCTGTTTCAGCGAGAGGAATATAGGAAATTTACTACTCGCGAGCTACGCGACGGTTATGCACAGTATCTGAGTGAGAAAAGCTTTCTTCTGACAGATGTACGTAGATATGTATATGAACAGATACGCCGTATGCTGCGTTTAGGGTGGCTGACTCTCGATGAGGAGAGAAAAAGATTTGGGCAGGTTTATCACTTACGACCAATGCCAAATAGTCTAAAGCTTCGTCTTGTAGACAACGGATTTGAGAGCAATTTCAACATTGATCCTGAGCAGGAGCAGGCTGTCCACCCACCACTGCCAGAAACTCACTTCACTGTTACTGCTCGACAGTTAGAAAGACGGCTCAAGGAAACCCGGCTAGACTTCCTTTCTTCGGTAGGGGAAGCAGAGGGTTACAAGCTTATCCTTGATGATATGCCACAGCTCAAGAACCAGATTGAAGACGACTACCTAGAAGCAAGAGATCGCAGTTCCCGACTTTTGGGGCATGTGCGCGCCATTGAAAAAACGCTAAAAAACCTTGAGATATTAGCGTGAAAAGCCCCCTGAGAGATTGGCAAAAGCGTTGTATTGAAGCTGCTTTACAACAATATGCTCAGACGCAACATTTCTTTTGCCAAGCCACTCCTGGTGCGGGTAAAACTCGGATGGCTGCGGAATTAGCCCGAGAGCTGCTGTTGCAAGATAAGATAGATCTTGTGCTTTGTTTTGCACCATCGTGTCAAGTTGTGGATGGGTTCCGTTCCACTTTTTCGACGGTTCTTGGTAAAAGACTGGATGGTTTGATTGGTGCTGTTGGTGCTGCCTGTACTTACCAAGCTATGGAGCACCTAGACGATTCCTTCTGGGGGCTATTAGATGATTGCCGTGTATTTGCTGTATTCGATGAAATTCATCATTGTGCTGGTCATGATCTGGTTTTTAGCAATGCTTGGGGTAAGCAGATTCTTCAGAAAATACAGGAGAAAGCAGCCTTTACACTGGCGTTATCTGGTACTCCATGGCGTTCAGATGATAGAGCTATTGCATTGGCTCGTTACTCAACGCCGGAGGGGCGTTTGATCTGTGATTATCGTTATGGACTGAAAGAGGCCATAGCAGATAGTGTTTGCCGGTCTCCTCGAATTGTTCTTCTTGATAACCAAATGATGAAAGTAACGGAAACACTTGAGAACGATAGTACAGTCAAGATGTTCCCCAGTATTGCACAGCTTTTGCGTGGTTCTTCGGTGTCTTATGAAGATCTACTTTGTCACGATGATGTGCTTAATCAGCTGCTTAGTTTAGGGTGTGCGAAGCTCGACGAAGTTAGAAAGTACAAAGCTGATGCAGCCGGATTGATAGTCGCTACTAACATAGAGCATGCGCATAAAGTTGCATGTGTACTCCAGACTATGGGAGAAAGCTTTCGAGTCGTCACGAATAAAACTCCGAATGCTCAGCAGGTAATCAATGAGTTTAGAGCTAGCGAGTGTCGCTGGATTGTTGCTGTCGGAATGATCAGTGAAGGAACAGACATTCCTCGTTTACAGGTTTGCTGTTATTTCAGTCGTATTCGCACAGAGTTGCATTATCGGCAGGTGCTAGGGAGGATTCTGCGGCGTGTAGGAAAGGCTGATAATCAAGCATGGCTGTTTGTCTTAGCTGAGCCTGTTCTCAAACGATTCTCTCAGCGTATCGCAGAGGATCTTCCCGATGACCTAGCGGTCCTAAGTTACGTTCAAGAACCGGAGGTATCTTCTGATATCGGGGTTGGCAAGTTGGGGATTATTGGCGGCATTGTAGATAAAAATACTTTAAGGAATTCTATAGAAGTTGGTGCAGGAAGTGGATTACCGTTGAATGAAGTATCTTCAACTACCTATCAAATAAGCTTTTCACAGTATTATCGCCAGAAATTACTCGCTATTTATTGAGCAGTTTCTGGCGACAAAGGCAGTTTGATAAAGTCATCTTAATCAGTTTTTGTGACTCTACTAGATAGAGTCTCAAAGTTTCCATCGGTCACATCATTACGTTTTTAGTGTACAAACTTTATTGTCACAAATGGAGTTAGTGTACAAACTTTATTGTCAGTGCACATAAATTGTGAATTTTGAGTGTTTAGTTAAAAAAACTCCAAACGAAGGGTGTAGAGAGCACCTCTTTTAGGTCCGCCAACTCGGATAATACCAACTAGTTGGTGGCGGCTTAATCGTCGATATTGCAAAAGACACGGTTTCGAGTGATTGAGCCGTTCAGCGGTTCGAATTGCTCCGATCCAACCGAGCGGCCTTAGGTCTCAAAAAGCGCTGACAGCTGAGATGTGTTACTGTGTCGGTTCTGGCATACGAGTTACCAAGTATTTTTCTTCTGCTTAACCAGTTCGAGCGCTTCCTTCAAGTGTTTTCTCGAGACCTCGCGCTTCACCGGTAGCCTGTCTACCTTGGCCTTCTGTTTTATCTACAGATGTAGCCATCATCATATTGCGCCATAGGTAAATTCTACCTTAGTTGGCGTCACTACAGAGCTTGATAGTTCGACCGTTATCGGGACGAGCTGCACTCTTTTTCGCGTTTAATCGTCGTGAGGGCAAAACTAGCCTGACGCTCGATATATCGCCTGAAAATAGGAGTCATTATGAGCTTTAACGTTGCCATTCTAGGCGCAGGCCCGAGCGGCCAGATTCAATTACGTACTTTTAATCAACATCTGAAAACCTTCCTTCAGGAAGAGCAATACCAGCCGGCACAGGAGTGCGCATGAGTCAGGCGTGTTTGTGCTTCACCTCGCGTCACACTGCACACTGACTAACCTATCTTGGCGCCGCCGTCCGATATGCTCGCCGTCGCCGTCATTATCGTGCTCATTGGCTTTGTCCTGTACCAAGCACGCACCTTTGTAACTAAGCTTTAAACGCAAGGTAATAATGATTACCTGCTGATAACAAGACCATCCGGAGATGTAGATGAAATTTTTAAACACACTCGCGACTGCTGCGCTAGCGAGTTCACTCTTGCTTGGCGCTACGCTAGCCCAAGCAGACTCTAAAGAGCCTATTGTAATACCTACCCATAACTGGACCAGCCAAATCACAATGGCGTATGTGATTGGTGGTATTTTTGAAAGCATTGGCAACAATGTTTCTTACGTACCCGCTGATAGCCAAGCGGTCTATGAATCAATTCGTAACGGTGACGTCACTATTTCTCACGAAGTGTGGGAGTCCACTTTTGGTAAATCGTTTAATAACGCGTTAGACGCGGGCGGCATCATTGATGTGGGCATGCACGCGGCAAAGACTCAAGAAGAGTGGTGGTATCCTGCGTATGTAGGCGAACTATGCCCAGGCTTACCTTCTTGGGAAGCCCTAAACGGTTGTGCCGATCTGTTCGCAACCGCAGGTAGTGGCGGCAAAGGCCGTTATCTAGACGGCCCGATGGACTGGCATGGTCAAGAAACCCTAGACCGTATCGAAGCTCTGGATATGAACTTTACCGCTAAGTTTGCCGGATCTTCTGGTGCACTTTGGGCCGAACTAGCGTCCGCCGCTAAAGATAAGCGTGCCGTGGTGGTATTTAACTGGTCACCTAACTTCACTGATGCCGGTGACGGTGGCAGCTTCGTTGAATTCCCCAAGTACAGTGATGGCTGTAAGAAGTCCGATGGCGGTGATGGCAAGTGTGGTTCTCCACCAGCAGGTTGGTTGAAGAAGGCGGCTTATTATCAAATGCCTAAAAAATGGCCAGCAGCTTACAAGGTCTTTAACAACATCTCCTTTACTAAAAGCGATATCGGCAATATGGCGGCATTGGTTGACATCGATGGCATGAGCCACGAAGCAGCCGCTGCTAAATGGCTAGCTGACAACGAAGCAACGTGGAAAAGCTGGCTGTAAGCCAACTCCCCTCACTTGAGTTATTCGTATTCAAGTGAGGCCTTTTGGGTCGTTATTTAACACAACAACAGAGACCTTGATGCTGCCTTTAGCCAAGGTCTCTATTTATTTGGTCTGTTCTTTCACAGTGACAGCAGAGTAGATAACTCAGTGACCCAATAATCTATTGTGCTTGTTAGTCCGACATATCCATTGATCTAGTGCCAAAAAACACATTGTTTTAGCACCTCTTTTTTTACAAGGATTTAATTATGTCAACACCACCTCAGCCGGTCATTAAGTGTGAGTCTGTTTATAAAATTTTTGGCACCAACGCGGTAAAAATGTTGAAACAGTCAGGCGGAAAAGTAGAAACCGCATCATTATTAAAAGCAGGATGTGTCATTGGCGTTAATAATGCCTCTTTTGAAGTGCACAAAGGTGAAATGCTGGTCGTCATGGGCCTATCAGGCTCTGGGAAATCGACCCTCTTGCGTTGCATTGCACGACTCATCGACACCACTGCAGGCGATATTTTTATTGATGGCGAAGACCTGCTTGCCATGAATGAAAAAGAACTCATCAATATTCGTCGTAATAAGATGGGCATGGTATTCCAAAGCTTTGCCCTTCAGCCTCACAAAACCGTGCTAGAAAACATTGCCTTTCCATTAGAAGTGAAAGGTATTAGCACTAGCGACAGCATGAATCGTGCGCTAGATATGGTCAGCTTAGTCGGCCTCACCGGTCGCGAAAATTACTTTCCGCGCCAGCTCTCTGGCGGACAGCAACAACGAGTCGGCATTGCTCGCTCATTGGCTGTTGAGCCTGATATTTGGTTCCTCGATGAGCCATTTTCAGCTCTAGACCCTTTGATCCGTAAAGAAATGCAAGACGAGTTCTTACGTTTACAAAGTGTATTAAATAAAACCATCTTATTCGTCACTCACGATTTTGACGAAGCGCTACGCCTTGCCGACCGCATCGCGATTATGAAAGACGGCGCTATCGTACAAATAGACACTCCCGCCAATATCATACTCAACCCCGCCACGGAATACGTCGCCAAATTCACCCGTGAAGTGCCACGCGAGCGTGTGCTCTCTTGCCAAACCATCATGGAAAAATATGATGCCGCTGCAGAGGTGAGTGACATTATGGTATCTCAAGATGCCATTATCGACACCGTAGCCGAATTCGTGCTAACCGAGCAAAAGCCGATAGCCGTCACTGATGCCCAAGGCAAGATTGTTGGCGTATTAAATAGCAAGGCCATAATACAAGTTTTGTTTGGTGACGCTAACAGCACGCCAGTTAATAACGAAGTCGTGAGTCAAGCCTAATGCAATATTTTACCGAACATAAATGGACTCAGTTCGTCGCCTTATTTGCGGTATTTTTTGCCCTTATAATGGTCATTGATCCGGCCACCGGTGGCAACTTATGGCGCCTACAAGAAACGCAGTTTTGGCGGTTGCCCGACGTGATTAATGACGGACTTAAGTTCCTCATCAATGACTGGTGGGTGGTGGATATTTACGATGCTGAGTTAGATCTAACCGAAGAATCGACCATGATGACAGAGTTTACTCGCGGCTTGTCTGGCGTGATCCTCTTTAGCATTAATTTGATTCGTGAACTGCTATTAGGTGGCGTGAAAACCGTGGTGGCTTTTACTAGTTGGGACTTTATTAGCGAACACGAGTGGGCTCGGATCCCAGCACTGCCGTGGACTGCAGTGGCTGCTGGTACCTTTTTACTCGGCCATTATCTTGGTGGTCGTAAGCTGGCCATTTTAGCGGGTGCCAGCACCATTTATATTGCTGTATTTGGTCAGTGGACACCCGCCATGCAAACCTTATCCTTTGTCTTGGTGGCGGTGCCGTTATCGGTTTTTCTGGGGTTAGCGTTAGGTATTATTGCCTTTAAGAACAAAACTTTTGAGGCCTTCTTGGCGCCACTATTAAACGTGGCTCAATCTATGCCACACTTCTCTTACTTAATCCCAGTGGTGGTATTCTTTGGCATTGGTGACCATGCGGGTGCTATTTCAACGGTTATTTTTGCCACCCCCCCCATGATTCGCTTAACTATTTTAGGCCTTAAAAAAGTCTCTCCAGAAGTGTTGGAGGCCGGCATGATGAGTGGCTGCAGCTCACGCCAACTGATGTTTAGAGTGCTTATTCCTACGGCACGCCATGACATTTTGATCGGTATTAACCAGGTCATCATGCAATGTTTGGCCATGGCCGTAATTGCCTCTTTTATTGGCGCAAGAGGGTTGGGCTACGACTTGCTGGTGTCATTGAACATGCTCAAGATAGGCCAGGCCCTAGAGCTGGGTGTGTCTATTGTATTGATTGCGGTGGTATTGGATAAGTTATCCATGGCCTGGGCTAAAAAGCAGGTTGATTACTTTGCTGACTTGCCCTTTCATTTGCGACACAAGCATTCGCTAGCCTTCTTAGGGATTTTGATCTTCACCTCGGTTATTGCCTATGGTGCGTCAATGGTTTTCCCAGACAAGGCTAACTACCTCTACTTCATTCATGAATCACAGGGGTTAACGACCGGAACATTTTGGGACTTTATTGTTGACTGGATAATCACCAACACTTATGACAGTGTGCAAAGCTTTAGCTTTTTTATGACCACTTCAATTTTGATGCCGATGAAAGAGGCTTATTTGTCGATGCCTGTCGCTGCTACCTTGTTCCTGGTTGCAGGCACCGGTTACATCGTTGGCGGCCTGCGCTCTGCGGTGGTGGTCACGGCTTTTATTGGCTTTATTGCGTTAACACCTTGGTGGGATCGTGCTCTTATTACCGCCTATATGGCTACCTTTGCCGTGATCGTGTCCGTTATTATTGGGTGCAGTGTGGGCATCTTATGCTCTCGAAGCCCTCGAGCCACTAAAGCTATTTTGTTGGTGTGTGACACCTTTCAAACATTTCCCTCGTTCGTTTACTTAATTCCGGTGATCATGTTGTTTGGTGTGAGTGACTTATCCGTGCTAATTGCGGTGATTGTATACGCTACTATCCCAGCTACACGTTATACGGTAGAAGGCTTGAGTAACGTACCCCAAACCTTGCAAGAAGCAGGTTCCATGTCTGGGGTTAATCGCACACAGCGCTTATTAAAAATTGAGCTACCGTTGGCGTTCCCACACATTATGTTGGGTATAAACCAAACTGTCATTTTTTCGTTGTTTATGATTATCATCGGCGCCTTTATTGGCACCGACGACTTAGGTCAGTTGATCATGCAGTCGTTGTCACAAGCCAACGGTATGGGCCAAGGGATTGTGCTCGGCTTATGCGTTGCCTTTATTGGCTTGGCAGTCGACCATTTGATTCATACGTGGGCAGAGCAGCGTAAGAAAGTGTTAGGGGTCGCTTAACAGCAAGTGTGCCGGGCGCTATTAAACAATATCCAGTGATGTTTTGCGGCTGGGCGCAGGAAAGACGGCATCCAGTCGGGCTAGGGCATCGTCGTTTAGCAAAATGTTGAGTGCTTCGGCATTTTGCTGTACATGCAGTGGCTGCACGGCTTTAGGGATGGCAATTAAGTCGCGTTGGCCGTCGACGGGGCGAATGGCCCAGGCTAGTAGTAATTGCGGCACACTGATCTTTAGCTCACTGGCCACAGCTTGCAGCTCGGGGTGGGAGAGCAAACCCTGGCGCAGGCTGCCACCTTGCGCTAACGGGCAGTAACCCATGGTGACAACATCTTGCTGACGCTGCCAAGGGCGTAGCGAATGCTCGATGCCACGAGAGCCTAGGTGATACAGCACTTGGTTAACGGCGGTGTCTTGGCCGCTTAAGGCATGCCACTCTTGGGCTTCATCTAAGTCAAAATTAGAAATGCCAAAGCGTTTTATTTTGCCATCGGCGCGTAGCTGTTCAAAGGCGGCTAGGGTTTCTTCTAGCGCGATACTGCCGGGCCAGTGCAGCAGATACATATCTAGGTAGTCGGTACCTAAGCGCTGCAAACTGGCTTCACAGGCTTGAATAGCACTGCGTTTACCCGCATTCCACGGATACACCTTAGAGACTAAAAATGCCTGCTCGCGTCGGCCTTTTAGTGCATCACCCACCACTTCTTCGGCCCCACCGTCGGCATACATCTCGGCGGTATCCACCAAGGTCAGCCCCAAGTCTAGCCCTTGCTGAATGGCGCGCACCTCATCGCGGTGTGGGGCCAGTCCCTCGCCCATATACCAAGATCCCTGCCCAATGGCGGGTAACGTAACGGCAGGCTCGGTAGTGGTTGCTTTAAGCGTAACGGTAGCGACCATGATGACCTCTTAAAATGTTGTAGATGATTTTGTGTGTGTACTAAGCCAATATGTTGACTGAGCAGACTACGCATTGCAACGCCGAGGCTTGGGCTTTCACATGGGGTTAGCCATAGTTAGACTCACCGTTTTCACTAAAATAAAAAGTAAGTAAAAAGCACGCAAGGAGCAGAAAATGACTACATCGGGTAATGATGACCATGCCGAGCTTGTTCCGGTAAGGCGACGCTTACGGTTAGATAATCTTAATCAGCTACAAATAGAGTTGCTGGCCAAAGAGTTTAATAGCGAAGTCGGCGTGTCTAAAGTGGTGGTGCGCAAGCAGTGGTTAGAAATTGAATACGACGCGGCGGTGTTGACCCTAGATCGGGTGATTGAGCTACTTGAAGCCTACGGCGGCGAGCTGTCGCAAGATTGGTGGACGACATTTAAAGCCAATTGGTATTTGCGCCGCGAAGAAAAACTGCGTGCCCAGCTTAGCGAAGATCCTTAAAAGACAGCGGTAAGCTTTAAGCCGTAAGCTGACAGAACAACACCAACACTGGCCCTTCGGGCAGCGACTTTCCCATTGTGCTGGCTTGCGCATGCACCCCGAATAAGATCCTGACTTTCGTCAGGGTGACGGCTGGTTTTATGTTGGGCAAGGCGCTTGGTGTTATTGTTATCTTTAACTGCTAGCTTATGGCTGACGGCTTACAGCTTTGCTTAATACCCCTTGGTGCTGCGCTAATTGCGCCTGTGCGGTGGTTTTATCTAACCCAGACAGCTGCATTAATATTGCCAGTTTTACGTTGTTATCTGCCGCCGCCAAAGCTTCGGCTGCTTGGGTTTCGTTTGTCTCGGTGGCCTGCATTACAATGCGTTGCGCGCGGGCTTGCAGCTTTAAGTTGCTGGCATTTAAGTCCACCATTAGGTTTTGATAGACCTTACCAATGCGGATCATGCTGGCGGTACTTAGCATATTGAGCACCAGCTTTTGCGCGGTGCCAGACTTCAACCGTGTAGAGCCGGTAATCACTTCTGGGCCCACTTGTGGCTCAATGGCAATGTCTGCCGCCATGCCGATGGCCGAGCCACTGTTGCAAGCCAGCGCTACCGTGGTTGCGCCGACACTTCGAGCATAGTGCAGGCCGCCCAGCACGTAGGGGGTGCGGCCACTGGCGGCAATGCCGACCACTACATCTTTGTCTGTGAGTGCCAGCTGTCGTAAGTCGTCTGCGCCTAATTGTGTATTATCTTCGGCCCCTTCTTGAGCCCGAAACATCGCCTCTGGCCCACCAGCAATTAAGGCGACCACCATGTCTGCTGGCACACTAAACGTGGGCGGACATTCAGAGGCGTCCAACACGCCCAACCGCCCACTGGTACCCGCACCCATATAAATAAGTCGCCCCCCTTGCTGAAATGCCACCACTATTTTATCAACCGCAGTGGCAATGGCGGGCAGCACACGGGCAATCGCTTCTGGCACCTGCTTATCTTGGTTATTAATGGTGGTCAGCATGTCGAGTGTAGACTGGCGGTCGATATGCAGGGTGTCGGGATTACGCCCTTCGGAGGCAAGTTTGGCCAAGTCGTTCAGTAAGCTTGAGGTGGGCATTTAATGCTCCTTAAAAGGGCGTGAAGAATGAAGCGTAAAGAGGACGAGATAACACTAAACCTCAAGCCTAAAGATGTTCTCGCCACGGAATCCACGGAAGAACACGGAAAAATTAAGCTGAGATAATAGCGAAAAGTGCCAAGAGATCTTATTGGTAAGAGCTAAAACAGAGCTTTAAGCCACCAGCTGTAAACGATCAGTTCAGACAAACACCGATCTCTGTAGGGTCCAATTCATTGGACCAAGAACTAAGGCACAATTCAAAAGGGGTATAATGCTCTTGCCTAAAGCATGAAACCTTACAAAACAGCATAGATAGATCTTACTAATATAATATCTTTTCAGATCTGATCCCTATTTTTCCGTGGGTTCTGCGACTCTCGCAACAAAGAAGCGTGGCGAAATAGGTTTTATGTTTGTTCATGTTTTTCAGTGGCCCTCAGCTTATAGCGTACGGCTTAGCGCTCTCCTAAGGGGATTCAACCCGGTAAATGAATGGCGCCTAAAATAGCGGGGCGACTGGCGCCGGTGACGGCGGGGAGGTTGCCTGGCAGGCCATGCCATGTTTGATGGGCCAGCCACGCGAAGGCCATGGCTTCCATGGCGTCCATGTCTACCCCTGCACTGTTGGTGGTGTCTACACGCCAATTGGGTAGCAGGGCACTTAAACGACGCATTAATAACGGATTATGACCGCCACCGCCACATACCAGTAGCTCGCCGGCGGGCCACTTAGCAACCTCGTTGGCAATGGCACAGGCACTAAATTCGGCCAAGGTAGCCTGTACATCTGCTGCCGATATAGCGGCGGGTAGGCGGGCGACTAACCAAGCCTCGTCAAACAGCTCGCGACCGGTACTTTTAGGGGCGGGCAATGCCAGCCAAGGCTCGGTCAGCAAGTTGGCCAACAGGGCTGAGTTAACCTGACCTTGCAGACCAAAAGCGGCGTCTTTATCAAAAGCTTGACCACGGTGCTGCTTGCACCACAGGTCCATTAGCATATTGCCGGGGCCTACGTCGTAACCAAGTGCCGCTTGTCCGGGGGCCAGCACCGTAATGTTGGCGATGCCGCCAATATTGACCACAATGCGCATATGTTTAGTGTTGCCTAACACCTGTTGATGAAAGGCCGGCACCAGAGGCGCCCCTTGGCCACCTAAGGCCATGTCTTTACGGCGAAAATCGTTAATCGCCACTATGCCAGTTTGCGCGGCCAGTCGATTTGCATCACCCAGCTGCAGTGAAAACGGCAGCTGGCCGAGGGGTTGGTGCCACACGGTTTGACCATGGCAGCCAATAGCGCGCACCTGTGTGGCTGAGATGCCAGACTCTGCCAATAGTTGTAGCACTATATCGGCATAGGCTTGGCCCAGTTCGGTATCTAGCTCGCCCCATTGCTTGGCGGTAATGGCGTGGCCTGCGGCTAAATTTAGCAGCCGCTGGCGCAGATTTTCGGCAAACGGGCGGCTAGTGCTGGCTTTGAGTTCAGCTTGTTGGCCGTTGGTGGCGACCAACACGGCATCTATGCCATCTAGGCTGGTGCCCGACATAATGCCAATAAATAATTCCATATTTGAACCTTGCACTACCAGTCACTCGGCAAAGGTTGGATGGAGTGCTCTGGCATGCTAATGGCCTCATTCTTCGGTGGCTCAGGCTTAGGAGCGGGCACCGTTACTGGCATGGGCTTAGGTGGCGCTGGGGGAGTACTACAGGCGGTTAAGGTGAGAACTAAACCTAATAAAGAGAACAAATAACATGAAGTACGACGCATGAGGTATGGCTCCATAAATAAGAAGGCGGCAACACAAGCCCTTTGGGCAGCTGTAAACCACCGATAACACCAAAGCCCAGACCTTGTCGAAAGTCAGAGTCTTGGTATTCAGCTTAGTGTTGTTTTTAACTGACGGCTTACGGCTTACCGCTGTTTTTTTCGTATTGTTCGAAGAAAGATAAGGTCGCCTCTAGTGCAGGCTGACGCAAGTTATCGCGCTCAATAAATAGCTCGTGCGACGCTTTGTTAATGACCTTAGGTTGCCCGCCATTACAATGAGCCAAGGCCTGACAAAAGACATTTTGTGCGCTGTTATCCACCACCACATCGTTACCTGCCTGCAATACCAACAGCGGAATAGTGATGCGCCCAGCCTGCGCTATCGCCTTATCACCTGCTAATAAAGCCTGTTTTAACCAGTGAATACTCACGCCGCCCAGCTGTACTTGAGGCTGCTGCTGATATAAATCCCGAAACAGTTGATAGCGACCTTCGCTGTGAGTAAGCACGTTATCTTTAAACAGCACGTTTTCATAATCGGCTTGGCCCGGAGCGTAACAAGCAGTATGACCTAGCCAGCGGCAGCCGTTATCAAATAAAGAGAGTAGGCCACTAACCAGCCAGCGAGGCAGCGGCTTGTGGTAAATGCCCATCATGGGGGATGACAGCGCGGCGGCTTGTAGTCGCACATGCGTTTGGCTAAGCCACAGCGCCGAAATAGTGCCGCCCATAGAGTGAGACAGTAAATAGAGGCTATCTACATGGTCTTGCAATACCACTTGCTGCACAAATTGCTCTAAATCTTGCACGTAGTCGTCAAAGTCGGCCACATAACCTATTTGGGTATCTTGTAGTAGCCGAGGTGCCAGCCCTTGGCCGCGGTGATCATAAAGGTACACGTTATAGCCGTTATTGAATAAATCTCGCGCCAGTTCTTGATATTTCAGGTAGGTTTCGGTGCGACCATTCACCAATATAATGGCTTTTTGATGCTGGCTGTTAATGAGCTTAGCGTAGGGGAGGGCTAAGCCGTCGAAGCCATTAAATATGCCTTGTTCTGCTTGTTGCTGCCAATAGGCATCAAGCCCAGATAGCCCTAGGTCGCTAAGTTCAGATTCAGTCGTCAGGGAGGGGGAGGCAGTGGCAACATTCATCAGCAGGCACATTCCGATCAGTAACAGGCGGGCAAGCATATAAGGCTCCGAACGGTTTACTCTTCAATTATATAGTAGCCAGTGCCGAGCTAAATTGATGAGATGTACTCGGCAAGCGTTGAGCACCGGGGAATGCCCAACGCATAATGGCATTTATTTACGCAGGCGATACACCTTGAGCACGTTAGGCGTAACGCGAATTTTGCGCATAATATTAGCCAGATGAACACGGCTCTTAGTGGTGATCAGCAGTTCGACTAAATAGACTCGACCGTCTTTTTCTTCGGTGGCAATGTTGTGAATATTCGCGCCAGTGGCGGAAATGACATTAGCTAGGCCCGCTAGTGCACCTTGATGGTTGATAATTTCGATGCCAATTTCGGTTTTAAAATCAAAATCAAAATCTTGATCCATATCCCACTGTACCGGCAAATATTTATCCTGCTCTTTGCCGTAGCCACGAATGTTTTTACAGGACTCTAAATGCACGACTAAGCCGCGCCCTGGGCTAATGTGCGCCATTATCGGATCCCCAGGAATGGGGCGACAGCAGTTAGCAAAATTAAGCAGCATGTCGTCGGCACCCCGAATCGGCATCTTCTTCAGTGCTTTACTGCGTTCGACAGGCACTTCGTCTGCTTCGCTTAACAGACGACGCGCTATCACCATACTCATGGCATTACCTAGACCGATATCGGCTAGCAAACTATTAACGGAGCTGTGCTTGGTATCTTTTAATACCTGCTCGACGCGCTCTACCGAAATATCTTCTAGGTTTTTAGCACCCAAGGCATGATTTAACAGCCGCTTACCCAGTAACACCGATTCTTCGGTACGCAAGTTTTTCAGAAATTGACGAATATTGGTGCGCGCGCGCGAGGTAACCACAAAATTAAGCCAAGCGGCGTTAGGGCGCGCGCTGGGGGCGGTAATAATTTCTATGGTTTGGCCTGAATGTAGCTGTTGGCTGAGCGGGTAAGGCTGGCGATCGACGCGAGCTCCCACGCAGGCATGGCCAATGTCGGTATGTACTGCATAGGCAAAATCGACCGGTGTGGCGCCCGATGGCAGCTCTAAAATGCGCCCCTCAGGAGTAAACACATATATCTCGTCTGGGAAGAGGTCAGTTTTAACCCCTTCAATAAACTCAAACGATGAACCGGCACTTTGTTGTAGCTCAACTAAGCTTTGCATCCAACGCTCGGCGCGAACCTGAGCGGTGGTGTTGGACTTTTCTGAGTCTTGTTTATACGCCCAGTGTGCTGCCACCCCTTTATCGGCCATTTGATCCATGTATTCGGTACGGATCTGCACTTCTACCGGCACGCCATGAGGCCCCACCAGTGAAGTATGTAGCGACTGATAACCGTTGGTTTTAGGAATGGCAATATAGTCTTTAAAGCGCCCCGGCCGCGGCTTATACAAGGTATGCATTTGGCCTAGCACGCGATAACAGGTATCAATGTCTTTTACGATGACGCGAAAGGCATAAATATCCATTACTTCGTGAAATTGCAGTTCTTTTTTCACCATCTTGTTATAGATGGAGAACATGTTTTTTTCACGACCCGCAACCGACGCGTCTATATGTACGTCGTCTAAGCGGCCGCTAATTTGTTCGAGTATCGACTGAATAATTTCGTGTCGATTGCCGCGCGCACGGCGAACCGACGCACGCAACACACGAGTGCGCATGGGATACAGGGCTTCTAGGCCTAGCTCTTCCAGCTCATTTTTTATGGTGTGAATGCCAAGACGATTGGCAATAGGGGCATGAATTTCGAGGGTTTCTCGGGCAATACGACGGCGTTTATCGGGTCGTAACGCGCCAAGAGTGCGCATGTTATGAGTACGGTCGGCTAATTTAATTAAGATGACCCGAATATCTTGGGTCATGGCCAGTACCATTTTTCGGAAGTTTTCGGTTTGCGCTTCCTTATGGTCCCGGAACTTAATTTTCTCGAGTTTAGATACCCCTTCTACCAACTCTGCAACGGCGTCGCCAAACTGCTTGGCCAGCACCTTTTTGGTAACAGGAGTATCTTCTATTACGTCGTGTAACAACGCGGCCATTAAGGTTTCATGATCGAGATGCATCTCTCCCAAAATACGCGCCACCGCCACCGGATGGGTGATATAGGGCTCGCCACTAGAGCGAGTTTGTCCCTGATGCGCGTCTCTGGCGACCAAATAAGCGGCCTGAAGTTGCTCTACCTGCTCGGGGGGCAGATAGCTATTGGCAAGTTCTTTAAGAGATTCAAATAGATACAATCAATACCTCGATAAACGATGTCTTTAATACGCAACTCAGAGGTTAAGCCCGTTTAGCGCTAAACGGGCTTATTGGTACAACCTTACAGGCGGCCTTCAGAAATAGCGGCCACGGCTGCCATTTCGGCGGCATCCATTTCTTGCTGCTCTTGGCGATCTTGAACATCCATCATTGCATGGTTAACTAAACCTTGTTCAATTTCGCGCAGTGCAACAACAGTCGGCTTGTCATTTTCAAGCGGAACCAAGGCATCTTTGCCCTGAGTCGCCAGTTGGCGAGCGCGACGGGAAGCAACCAAAACTAAATCAAAACGGTTGCCAACCTGTTCAACAGCATCTTCAACAGTAACGCGTGCCATAATGGACTCCAGTGATTAAAAAAGGTGCAAAATTCTAAAGGATCTTAACTTATTCCGCCAGTAGGCCAGAAAGTAAGTTTTGGTAACGTATCGCTTGTTTGTCAGTATTGGCCCGCTCGGCCTCTATAATGGCACTTAGGCGATTTAATGCTTGGTCAAAATCATCATTAACCAGCAAATAATCGTATTCATCGTAATGGGACATCTCAGAAACCGCTTTATCCATTCGGCCCTTAATAACGGCGGCGCTGTCTTGTTGGCGTGCATTAAGGCGACGCTCTAGCTCTATACGGCTAGGGGGCAGAATAAATATCGATTTAGCGCTAGGAGATTGTTCGCGAATTTGACGGGCACCTTGCCAGTCGATATCCAGCAAAATATCGATGCCTTTCGCTAGCTGCTCGTCAATCCATTCGCGCGAGGTGCCGTAGTAGTTGTCGAACACTTCGGCCCACTCATAAAAGGCACCACGCTTAATCAGCGCTTTAAACTCGGGCTGATCAATAAAGTGGTAGTGAATGCCATCCTCTTCACCTGGCCGTTCGGCGCGGGTGGTATGAGAAACAGAAACCTGTAGCTTGCCGTCGGCGCTGGGACGCTCTAGCAGTGCTCGGATCAGGCTGGATTTACCTGCGCCGCTAGGAGAAGAAATTATAAATAAGGTACCGCAGTGCGCCATAGTGTTTTTGCCGTTTGGGATTATCTGCCAGCGCCGAGCATTTAGCTGGAACCAAGGGCGACCAAGTTTACCAGAAGATCGGGAATAAAAAAATGGCCGTTGTAAATACAACGACCAATCAAAAGTAACTATAGCTTGCTGCGGAAGTGCCCTCCACGCAAATTTCATTATGATCAGGTCGTGGCTTCGGCTCTATCAGTTTTTTCCTGATAAATAACTCGGTAAAACCGAGGTGTTGCTCGAGCAAATCTCTCTGACCGGAGCACGTGGTATTTTAGCTTTCCGGTGGGCTTTTTCGGATCACATCAACCTTGTGCTGCTTCGTGATCCACTTGCCCTTATGTTAAGTCGTAGAGTTAAAGCCCCGTTTATTTTAATATTTCCACCCTGCAGACGGCTCTCTGGCTGACTACAGCGATGGCATCACCTTCACTAAAAGGAGCTTCTTCGTGCCGGCTAACAATAACGACCAGGCCTTTCTGGATATTCTAAACCTACTGACTGTGGATCAGCTCAAGCCCCGTTTTAAATCCTGCCTGGCCGCAGGCACGGCACCGACCCGCAAGGCGGATCTGGTAAGTGCCATCAAGGCCTGGCTGTCCGGAGGTGGGCTGGCATTGGTTTGGCAGTCGCTTTCGCCGTTAGAGCAGCAGGCGGTACGCACCAGCCTTTACCGCAGCGATGGTTGGTTTGACGAGCGCCGCTTTACGGCCGAATTTGGCGTGTTGCCAGCGTGGTTTACTGAGTGTTATCACTATTACCACACCCCGGCCGAGCAGTATAAATTGGGCTGGTTTTTCTATCCGCCGGGACGTTACCAAGATGGCCAGCGCATTCCGGATTGGCTGCAGGATCGGCTTAAATTATTGGTCTCGGCTCCCGATATAGCAGAATTGTCACCCGTTGAACTGCCAACCCCGCTGCCCGAGCATATGGTGATAGTGGAACGAGATAAGGCGGCGACCAGAGAGCTGCGGTTGATGCTGGCATTGCTGCAAGAGGGAGAGCTTAAAGTCAGCGACAAAACAGCTCTGCCAAGCAAGGCGTTGCTGCAAAAGGTCTCGACCCGACTGGAGGAATATTACTCAGGTGTTTCCGACGAAGATGCGCCGGGTGTGGGACACATCAAGGCCTTTGGCTGGGTTATGCTGTTACAGGCTTCTCGTTGGGTACAGCGAAAATCCGGTCGCTTGATACTGACTTCCGAGGGGCTTAGGCAACTGTCGGCGCCATTGCATCAGACTTTAAGGACGGTATGGCAGGACTGGCTCGATAACGTCTCGCAGGACGAGTTTGCTCGCATCGAGATAGTTAAAGGTCAAACTGGCAAGGGGGCACAATATTTGACCTCGGTGCCGGATCGCCGATATGCGATTGAAGCGGCGCTAACCGAGAGCCCAGCAGGCGGCTGGGTGTCTTATCCGGATTTTTCCCGTTTTATGCTGACCGCAGGCCATGAATTTGAGGTAACCGAGGATGTGAGTGCCCTTTATATGTTCGACCGCCATTATGGTACGCTTCATAATGCCAACTGGGAGATGTTGCAAGGGCGATATCTGCGCTGCGTGTTGCTGGAATACGCAGCCACCCTAGGGTTGATTGATGTGGTGTTGGCACCGCCCCAGCAGCCGGAGCCTGACTATGACAATATATGGTGCGGCGAGGATGTCGAATGTCTCAGCCGCTACGATGGCCTGCTTTATATACGGCTAAATGCGCTAGGAGCCTATTGTTTGGGTCTGACCAAAAGCTATGAAGACTCGTCGGTCAGTCAGCAAACGCCCTTGACCCTGTATAAGAATGGGCGGCTTGGCTTCAGTCAGCCGCCGAGTGAAGCCGAGCTATTGCTGATTGAAGGCTATGCGGACGGCCTGGACTACCATAACTGGCGGCTGTCGCAAGAAAAAATGCTGACCTTGCTGGAAAATGGCGGCAGCCTAGCGCCATTGCGCGATTTTATTGCCAAGCGAGACTCTCAGCCTTTTCTACCGCAAGACGCCGAACGGCTGTTGGCCAACTGTGAGTCTAATGCCGGAGCTGTGACGCCGGCAGGAACTGTGCTGCTATTGCACTGCCGGGACGAACAGACGGCGGCGGCGATTGGCGCTCATCCGTTGACCGCCAGTTTATGTCAGTCGGCGGGCGATAACCGTCTGTTGATCGAGCCAAGCCGAGAGCCAGACTTCCGCCAAGCTCTGCATCAAGCCGGTTATGGTCTGGCTGTGCGGTAGTTGACTAAAGCGTCGTAAAGAGTGAGAGGTGAGCTCCGTGGTAGATTCGCCTCTCATCTTTAATAGCCAAGTGAATATCTGCAACGGAAGAACGCGGAAGGCACGGAAAAATTTAGCTGAGATAAGATCAACAAAGAGAGTTAATGGTTAGAGCTCTTCTAGTTCAAGTTTGGGTGGTTGGCTCTTACCATAAAAGTGTTTTTCAGATTTGAGCACTATTGTTCCGTGTTCTTCAGTGGATTCGGTTGCAAGAATAGGTGCTGGTGTGATTTTTAATCGGCTCAATTAGCTCAGCAGTGCCAATAAGCTGTCTGAGTCTGCGGGTAGACCTGCGCTGCCGGCGTCGCTAAACAGGGCATCGGCGAGGGCCTGCTTTTGTTGCTGCATCTGCTGAATGCGCTC
Organism: Oceanisphaera ostreae; assembly: GCF_042676125.1. Taxonomy (NCBI): domain Bacteria; kingdom Pseudomonadati; phylum Pseudomonadota; class Gammaproteobacteria; order Aeromonadales; family Aeromonadaceae; genus Oceanisphaera; species Oceanisphaera ostreae. Next base: position 14,347 of record NZ_JBHTJS010000014.1, on the reverse strand, counting down.
TTCTACCGTATCGGCGGCCACTAGCTTATATACGAACACCGGCTTGTCTTGCCCGATACGATGGGCGCGGTCGGTAGCCTGGTTTTCCACCGCCGGATTCCACCAAGGGTCGACGTGAATGACCACGTCCGCTGCCGTTAGATTCAAGCCGCTGCCGCCGGCCTTAAGGCTGATTAAAAATACCCGTACTTCGCCTTGCTGAAAGCGGTCGATGGCCTCTTGGCGCTTGCGGGTTTTTCCGGTGAGTTTGCTGTAAGCAATATTTTGTTGCTTGAGATCAGCTTCGATCAGGCCCAATACCTCGGTAAACTGAGAGAACACCAGCAGATGACGGCCTTCTTCGATCATCCGAGGAATGGCGTCCGCCAGCCAGTCTAGCTTGGCATGCTCCTTGATATTGGCGGCTTTTTCTAGCTTAACCAGTCGCGGATCGATACAGGCTTGACGCAACTTAAGCAGGGCATCGAGAAACTCGATATGACTGCGTGCCATACCTTTTTGCGCCACCAGAGTGCGCAGTCGTTTTTCCATGCTGACCCGAATGCTTTCGTACAGGGCACGTTGTTTGCCTTGTAACTCTACATATTGCGTGATTTCGGTTTTTTTCGGTAACTCTGTTGCCACTTCGGCCTTGGTCCGGCGCAGCATAAAAGGGGCCAACCGCTGGCCCAGCTCTTGCTGACGCTGCCGATTACCGTCGTTTTCGATGGGCTGGCGATAACTGTGGTTGAAGCGGCTGCGGCCACCAAGCAGACCGGGCAACACGAAATCCATTAGCGACCAGAGCTCACCTAAGTGATTTTCCAGTGGTGTACCACTCAGGCACAGATGCAAACCGCCCTTGAGCTCGCGTACCTGTTGGGCGACTTTGGTCGTGGGGTTCTTGATGGCCTGAGCTTCGTCTAATACCAGCACGCTAAAATGGTGCTGTGCGTAGTGCTCGTGGTCTCGTAGCAATAATGGGTAGGTGGTGATCACCAGGTCATGGTCGTTAATCTGTTCGAAGGCGGCATGCCGCTGGGGGCCGTGAATGACTAACACTTTGAGGTCGGGTGTAAAACGCGCGGCTTCATGCTGCCAGTTACCGACTAGGCTGGTGGGTGCCAAGATCATGGCCGGTTGCTGTAGTTGGTTAGTTTCTTTGAGATGCTGGAGCAGCGCCAGCGCTTGCAAGGTTTTGCCCAAGCCCATGTCGTCGGCAAGAATGCCACCGAAGCCATAACGATGCAGAAAGACCAGCCAGTCTAACCCCTGCTGTTGATAGGGGCGCAACTCGGCGCGCAGTCCGGCAGGCACCGGCACTGGTTGCAGGCCGGTGAAGTCTTGCAGCTGCGCCATCATGGCCCGGGTGAGTGGTGCTTGGCGATCATCTAGTTCTAGGTGCTGAAATTGGGCTGCCTGAAAGGCGGGCAGAGTCACGGCTTGGCCGAGCAATTTCTGGTCGAACAGCTCCATCAGTAAGTCGCGAATGGCCCATAACGGCTGGGTATCCACCCGTAGCCAATCGTCGCCGATCGGCAGCAGCAGCTCGGCCGGCATGTCTGCTTGCAGCCAGGCGCCGATTACTTCCATGGTGTCGAGCTTGATGTCGCCCAGCTGTAGCCCGAGCGAGAAGTCGAACCAGCTGTTGTGCTGGTCTTGCAGTTCGATGTCGAAGCGGGCGTCATGGATCTCGAATTGGTAATCTGGTGCCTCACTAATACGCCAACCTTTGCGCTCTAATTCTGGCAGCTCTTGTTTTGTGAACTGCTGCCATTGTTGCATGGACTGCGCAGGATCATGGGTGTCGGCTGTCCAAAAATGGCTGGGGTCAATATCCTCGAGTACGGTGCTTGGCCAAAACTCCAATTTATGCAGTTGTAATGCGTAGCCGTACTCGGCTGGTGCATTACGTTCTATCTGGTAGGTGTGGCCATTATGCTCTTGTAATAAAGAGAGTGGGCGCGGTGGAACGTTAGGAAGAAGCGAGCCGTTGCAAGGCACGGCTATGGGCCCATAATCGAAATGTAGTCGCATACCAAATAGAGAATGGCCGTTTGTTCCTTGCTCTATGGCTAGCGTTAGATGCGGTATGGGGGTGGTTTCTCTGAACAGCTCCGGCTCTTGGGCTAGCGGCAGCTGCTTAGGCGTAAACACCTGACGCAGATGGGCGGCAGTGACCGCCATCTGTTCATTTGGCACTGGCGGCATAGTATATAGGTGGGCAAGCTGAGAGCCAGCTAGGGGAGTTGCTATCTCACCGATGGTGGCGTTATCTCTGTCTAGGTAGTAGGGGGGAGTGACCGCAATCGGCTCCCAGTGAGTTAGCCCCTCTAGCTTAGACGTCAGGCGCTGTGCGGTGCCTGATGCTTGCCACTCCCAGTGTAATGTGTGCCGTTGGCCCGCTTGTAGTGTTCGGTCGTCTGCTAATATTAGGCGTTGGCTGAGCAACAACTGATCTAATATTTGTGCGCCTACCGGGCCGGTTAATGGCAACTCGTGGACGGACTGCAGTCCTGGTAATTGCATTTGCTGCATTATGCTGCTGTCTTGCGGTAAATAAAAATCCGGTAAATTCCACGTCGCATAATAAGGAGCGGCATAGGGTTTACGTTGGCTCCATTCGCTATTTTTTTTCAGATAAGCCTTGTACAGCACCAGTCGATGCTGGCCCTGATGTGACTCCAACTGATACAGCATATAGTGCCGACCAGGCTCTAATACCGTTTCTGGCTGATGGTGCTCAACTTCGGTAGAGAGCTGAGTTAGCCATTGGCTTAGGCTGCAATTGGCCTGATCTTGAGATACTTCTTTATCCGCTGGTCGAGCCCTAAGCCACTGCAATGCCGTCGCCACGCCATGCTTGCAGTTGTATCCCACCGGGCAGCTACAGTCCGAGATCAGCGACTGGCCTTCCCAAAACAGGAACACTTCATAAGGATGAGGCTCGTTACCCTGTACCTCGGCAATAATTTGCTTATGCACTTCGTCCAGCTTGGTATACATCACCTTGTGCTGGTGAAAATAGATCTGGCCCCGTTTGAAAGCTGCGGGGCTGGTCATCTGCTGGATATCGTCGAGGGTGAAGTGCATGGGTCGTTGCTCTTGTTTAAAATAAGGTGTTCGGAATTAGGGCAGGAGTTACTTTAATCGCATAGAGGGCGGCAGGCAAACAGCACTCTGCCGCGGTGATGTACATAAATGCTAAGCAGTCCGGCATAATTTATGTGAATTCAGGGGCTAGCTTATCTTTATCGTCACCCTCGCGAAGGCGGGGGTCCAGTGTCTTTTCAGGCAGCTCTCTGGCTGACATCTCTGCGCCACAAGCCCTGGATTCCCGTCCCCGCCTACGCGAGGATGACGTTCCTTCGGGAATGGCGGCAGAACCACACATGTTATGGTCGATTACTTATTAATAGCGAACCGCTATTGGGCGGCAGTTTCCGATAATAATTCTGCAAACTCGCTCGCTTTACCTGCAAACCTTACCAATCCCCTCATATGAACCGCGCCACACCTGAGTTTGAGAGCAATAGTGGTAAGAAATGACGAAACTCTACTGTGGTACTGCGTAACTTAGAAAATGCCCTATCCCTAGGCACAATGCGGTCTCAGCTGATTCCGGGGGTAGTGCATATTTAGATTGTGCGGCTAACATGACGCGATCTGCTATTAAAATGAGGGGATTACTAAGGCTAAATGCTGTGAAAAACTGGCGTAAGGTAGCGACTAAGCTTGGCATCAGTCGTAGTGAACAGCTGATGAAATAAGCCGCTTTTAATATATAAGCAATTCGATACGCACAGCGTACCGAATTGAACTAAGCCGGATGTAAGCTGATTTTCTTAGCTTTAATCGAATGTAAAGCAGCTTTAAGTGGGACTATATTACCATCTTGCGGTCATTAATAGGATTACAGTCCTAGTTTGTTCAAGGCAAACTAGCCAGTGCGGCTTGCAGTAATGAGAAGGGCACTCTTTCTTGTTCTAGACGCAGGTTGGGTTGCCAGTGATGTTGCTTAAGCTGTTGATAAAGCACTTGCTCAGGCTCGTTTAGGCGCGGCAATTGCACCGCCGCATGGGGCTTGGTTTCGGTTCCCCATAATGGGCGACAGTGCAGTAGGGTGTCGCTGTCCATCAGCAGTGATTGTGCCTGAGGAAAGTAGCTGCGTAATTGCGAGAGCATGGCGAAGCCATGGCTGTCGATATCTCCCCAATAATGCAGGCGACAACTGGCCAGCCAAGGCACCTTTTGTAGCATTTGCACGCCATAGCCTAAGCCGTAGATCACTAAGGCGTTGCGTACGGCCGGAAAGGCTAGGCCGTTCACTTTGTTTTCGGTAATAAATACCCGGTCGAGTAGCAGATCCAGTTTGCTAAAGGTGCTTAGCGGAATACTCAGCTCGTTGAGTCCGCCCAACTCGGCGGCAAGCGCGGGATCAAGTAGGCGAAAACTCACAGTAGGCTGTTCGTAATTAAGGCCGTAGCGTTTCTCGAAACCGTGCTCTCTTAGGCCATTAAAATATTCATCAATCGCCGTTGCGGGCAGTAGTTGGTCGAGCAGCGTTTTAAGGATTGGCTTGTGGGCTTCAATAAATTTGCTGTCGACACCACTGATATCAAGCTGGCGGATATACAGCCCCGGCCGAGGCTGGTTTACTAGATAACGACACACCGCCAGTAATTGCGGCCAGCAACCGACATATTTACCTATGGTAGCGGCGGCTTGCGGTAACCAAGGCCTAAGTTCGGGGAAACTATCGCTAATCAGCGTGCAGTCGGCAACAAAATGTCGCCAAGCTTGTAGTTGACCCAAAAAACGCGCCAATGCTTCCATATTGGCAAATTCTATGGCCACTGGTAAGCGCTGGCGACCCATGGTTGAGAATTGAAACTCTTGTTCAATGAGTGTCACCTCTTTTACCTTTGCTAGATCATTGCGCAGTTGCAGCAGTTGGCGTTGATATAAGGCAAAGTCATGCAACAGTTGCTTGTCACTTAGGCGGGGGAGCTTGGTCTGGTAGGGAAAGCTGAGCGTCTCCTTCAGCCAAGCGTGGTGCCAGCCTAAGCGCTGCCACTGTTTAGTTAGCTTGTTGCGAATGGCCTTAACATCCAACATAGAACTAGTTTATCTCCCGGATCATCTGGTTATAGGGCTGTAATTGCGGTGGTTGCTGCTGGTGATGGTGATCTAGGCGTTGGCGGTATTCGGCTATGGTCATATTGAGCACGATAGAGCGATTTTGCTGCTGATCGACAAAGTGCACATGCTGCACATAATGCTCGATGATATCGAGCTTTTGTAATGGCGTGACCAGCAACAATTGCAGGCCCAGTTTTTTAAATAACTCTAGGCCAAAACGGGTGCTGTCTTTCGACCCACGGGCGAAGGCTTCGTCGATCACCACCAGGTTAAAGCGGCGGCGCTGCTGCTGACCTTCTTGGCCAACTAGCCGGTATTGCAGCAAGATGGCGGCGGCCAGAATAGAGTAGGCGAGCTTTTCTTTTTGGCCGCCTGATTTACCACCGGAATCTGAGTAGCATTCTTTTTCGCTATTATCTTCACGATAGCGCTCAATCACGTTAAATAGCTGCCAATAACGCACATCTACCACTTTTTTGGTCCACTTTGGCTCATTGCGCATTTGTTCAATCAGGCTTTTAACCTGTTCAAACTTTTGCTCCGAATACAGGTTGTCGTCGGTGGCATATTCCACGCATTGCTTTAGTCGTTGCTTAAATTCACGGATCTCTATATCTGGTGACGCGACACCATCCACTTCGATATAGGTGCCATCTTGATAATCCAGCGCGTGTAGCGACTGGTTGATTAAGCGAATACGTGCGGCTATGTCTTCTTCTTGACGGTCGAGTTGGCTGCGAAATAACGCCATGGCGCGAATGGTGTCTTGATTGAGCATCTCTTTAAAGCGCTTCTCGTGGCGCGGTAAATCTTCTTGCTGCAACTGGCTCAATAAGGCCTGATATTCCGCTAACGCCGCTAAACTTTGGTCTAACTCGGTGACATCGTTAGGGAAGGCGTGGCCAAATTGCCCCATGGCCTTGATCATCTGGCTTTCTTTGCGACCGCGCTTTTCTTCTAGATGCTGAATTTTATCGTTTAACTTGCCGCGTAATAAGCTGCCTTGGGTGGCGAGCATCTCTATGCGCAAATTATCGTGGGCGCAGTGTTGGCGAAATAAAGCACTAAGGCTGGAAAAATACAACTCTTTAGTGGCCTGGGGTAAGGCCTGTAACTGGACCTCACTTGTTGCTAGTTCTTGACTGAAATGTTCGATTTCATTGTGTAGTTTACCTTGTTCGGTGAGCCGTTGATCTCGTTGCTCTTGTAGTTGGCTGCGGCTTGCTTTGGCCGCTTGCAAGGTATGTTGTAGCGCTTGCAGCTGATCTGAAGATTGTTCGAGTTGCTGATATTCTTGTTTTAACTGCTCAATTTGTGCCGTCAATTGCGGCCAGTTGAGCTGTTCAAAGTCGAGATCAAACTCTGCCAGATTCAAGGCTTGGCGGCGAACTTCATCCAGCTGTTCGCGTTGTTGTTGATGCTGTGTCAGTTGCACGTGTAGCGAGGTGATCGCTTGTTGCAGTTGCTGATGCTGGGCGGTTAACAGCTGTATTTTTTGTTTATTGCTCCAGCCCAGCACATAACGACTTTGGTCGTTAATAGCGTAGCGGTCGTCTTTTTCATGCCGAGAAGGGCCAGATTTTATCTGCCCTTGGGCGGTGAGGCTTTTGTTGCTACGGCGAAAATCGTCTAAATTAGCACAGCAGTGATAATTAAAGCGCTGTGCCAGTTCTTTATCTAACCAAGCATAGAGCGGGCTATCGGGTTTGATCTCCACCTTATCGGGCAACTGGCCTAGCTCGGGTTTAATGGGTAGATAATCGGTGAGTGGCTTCACTTTGTGATAAACCAAGCGCGAACCCAGTTTGGTTTGCTCAATAAAATTGCTGACCGAAACATATAAGTGTTCGGGCACCAGCAGGCTAAGCGCAAAATTATGCAGCACCCGTTCGATAGCGCCTTGCCAAGCCTGTTCGTGGGGTTTGATCTGCAATAACTCGCCGACGAAGGGCAGCTCGGTTTCCGGCACATTTAATGCGGCGCTGAGTTGCTCACGGATCTTGAGCTGGCGTAGGGGAATATTAGACTGGCGTTTTTTTAGCGCGATTAGCTCATCGTTAATGGCACCTTGTTGAGACTGCTGTTGGCTTAAGTCGTGCTTTAGGGTGTCTCTTTGTTGTTCTTGCTGCTCTTGTTGCTGACTAATGTGCTCAACATGCTCTTTGGCTTGGGCTAAGTTGCTAACAAAGGTGTCGGTTGTTAGCTGCTCATTCAAGCCTAAGGCGCGCACCAGCTGTTGATAACGATGGGCGTTGCCTTGGCGTTGATCTCGCTCTTTGCCGAGGCGTTGTATATCGGTGGTTAATTGCTGTAAACGACCGCCACCTTGGCTATAAATGTCTTCGTTCAGCTGCTCAATTTGCAAGAAGTGCTGGTTTAGCTGTTCGGTGAGCTGTTGTAAGTTGAGATTGGCTTTATCTTGGTCTTGGCGTTTTTGCTGTAGCCGTTTCTGATACAAGGGCACGGCGAGGCTGGCCATAAACACCTCGCTGAGATCGCGACTTTGATTGAAATGATCTTTTTCTTGTGCGGCACCAAGTGCGTCATTGCCCAACTGGCTTACGGGTTCCAGCAGGGCCACTTTTTGTCGTGCCGCCACCACTGCATCATGTACGCGTTTAAGGGCATCGTAATTGCTCTCTAGCTCAACAATTTGTTTTTCTATCTCGGGGGCGGTCAGCATATTTAGCCGCACAAAGTCAGTTACCGAGCCTACCGATTTCATGGAGATCGTTTGGTTGAACAGCTCCAGAGCACGCCCATCGCTGCCTAAACCTAATAGCTTGCTAAAACACTGCTGGTAGGGCGCAAAGCTATCGAAAATCTCGATGCCTGCCTGTTTGCGTAGGCTTTTGCGAAGATCGGTAATTTTGCTGCCAAAATTAGCGAACTGGCTGGCTAAATCCAGCGTAGTAGGGGCGACCACAAACAGTCGGCAAACTTTACGCTCGCCGGGTTTTAGCCAAAATACTTGGGCTAAGGTTACGTCTTGCGTCAATGCCGAGGAATGAAATTGCGCCAGTAACACGCTGTAATGATCCGCTCCGCGTAAGCCCACGGCTTTGGCTTTGCCATAGTCATCTTGCTGGGAGGTGTAATAACCGTGAAAGTAAGATTCAAGTGAGCGTTCTTTATCATCGGCCCCTGCCGCCTTATTAAAGGCGACCTTGCGCGGCGGCACCAGCAGGGTAGTGAGTCCATCGACCAGTGTAGACTTGCCACTACCAATGTTGCCGGTTAGTAGGCTGTTATTGCCGGCGAGGTTAAGCTGCCAAATTTTCTGATCGAAGGTGCCCCAATTCAGCACTTCAAATTGCTGCAATCGAAAGCCATTTAATGCGCCGATATTAGCATCAACATCAACATCAACATCAACATCAGTATCAGTGCTGGCATGAGTCATTTGGGTGTCAGTCATCTTTTTGCTCCTGCTGTGGCGTTAGCAATTGGCTAAATTCGGCAATTTGTTCGGCATTAACAAAGGCCTTGATGATGCGCTGAACTTCGAAGTCGTCGGGGTGGTTGGTGATGCTGCTGAGAAACCCCATTTCGATGACTTTTTTGATCAAAGCATCGTATTCACGCTGTTGTTTTAGCTCGTTGCTCACCTCTGGGCTATAAGGCTGTAACCATTGATATATTTCTTGGCGGCTAACGATAAGGCGTGGCGCACTTTCTTCATCGTCGTGCTCGGCTAATCGCTTGCGCAGCGCAACCAACAACAGGGTTTGTGCCAAGGTTAGGCTGCGTCTGGAGATGAGGCGTGGTAATTCGGCATCGTCATTCTCAAACTGCAGTTGTGCCATAAAGGCATAGCCTTCGGCTTCATCCAGCGTTAGCCCTAGGCCAAGGTGTTGAAAGTAATCTCGAATAGACTGTTGATCACGCAGCAGTTGTTCCCACAAATCCCGATGACGAGCGCGATATACCGGACCTTTAAGCAGTTTTATCAACAATGTTGACTGGTCGCGCTGCGCTTGTTCTGAAAAAGCATGGCTAGTTAAAGTGTCTGACATATCAGCGACTCCGAATAAAGGTGATGGCGGGTATTTGAATGGTGCGAGTGAGTTCAGGCTCGGGCTGCCAGCTAATGGTTTGTTCTTGTGCGTCGTCAACATGAGCCGGCAATACTTGCTCGCAGGCGAGCTTAATATAGGTCAGCAGCTCATCTAGGCCATAGCGCAGCGGATAGCGTTCGATCACTTGTGCCAAGGTGGTTTGACCGTCGTTATCGAGTAAGCATTGGCTAATTTGTCGTTGTAGCTGTAGCTCATCGATGTGACTGATGGCGAGCAACGGAGTGAGGTCGACCTGATCGGTGGCGTCGCCTAGCTCTGGCTGCGAGTTAAGGTGCTCGCTGCCTTTATCTTGATAAAGCTGGCGGCTAAAAATAGCATTAATGGCTGCTTGGGTGCCCGGCAGCGTGGTCAGCTCGGCTTTAAGCGCAAGTGGTTGTTCGGCATTATATTGGTGGGAAAGGGCTTCAAATTCGTGAATAAGCTCGATAATGCGGCGATTATCTTGAGATTGTTCCTGAATATAACGGCGCAGCTGGTCGGTAATTTGCTGACGAGTGCCATGGACTTTGGCGCCGGCTTCCAGCAAGTAGCTGTAAAGATGGCTCAGCAGCGAGTCTTGCTGCACCAATATTCGACCTTGCTCTTGGTTGAGTAACTGTTGCAAGTTATGGCGCATGCTGTCGCGTAGCTGTGGTGTCATTAGTAACTCAAAAAACGCGCTAAACGATTGTCCTTCGTCGGAGTCATCAATCACATCTTGATGGCTAAAGATATGATCTAACACCTCTCCTTTATGGCCACCGCGCAAGCTAATGGTTTTGCGGGTTTCTTTGTCGAGGCTGCGAAAGTTGGCCTCTACTTGGCGAAAATCCCCCAGCAATTGTCGTGACATATTGGCGAGCAAGAACAATCGTTCACGTATTTGTGTGTCGGAGAAGCCGCTGTCTTGGCCCAGTTCGACGGCGATGATTTCTTGTTCTATTTCGGCCTTGCGCGCTTGCAGGGTACGCAGCTTGGCTTCGCTATCTTCACTGGTGCCTTGCACCAGTTCGCCGATGAGTTCGAGCAGCATCTTTAGTCGTGATTCTGTACCCACAAACTGTCGACCCTGTATTTCCTCTAACCAGCGCAGTACTTTTTCGACTTCTGGCAACAAGTCGCACTCTGGCTCATCGGCCTGCTGCGGTAGGTATTTGCGTAAATAGCCGCCTTTGGCATTAATCCAATCATCAATATAGGCCCGTGCCGACTTGGGATATCTTTCTTCGCCGTAGCTGTCGGTAATATTAAATAGGTGCTGCTCTAGCATCGACACTAATTCTAAATAAGGAATGCTGCGTCTGTTAGTAGCAATAAAAGCATGATGAAAAAAACTGGCCAACAAGGCGAAGTGCTGAGAGCGCAACAATCGCAAAGCTAGACTGTGCTCTTTAAACTGCTCAAGCTGGTCGTAATTTAGGGCGGTGTTCATAAGCTGGCTCCGGGCAACAAGGCCTTATTAGTGATGGCATTCAGCTGCTGATGATCCGCGAGTGCCAGCGGATATTGAGCCGGGTTGAGTTGGTAATCGGCTGAGCAGTCGACTAGCCACTGTTGCATCACATAGCCGAGTAAGGCTTCGCGCACCGCTAGCGTGAGCCGGGCCGTACCTTTTTCTATCTCCATGCCATAGTCGAGTTCGATAGCCTGTGGGTGTGGCAATTTAGGGTGTGCCATTAAGGTGAGCGGCAAAATATGGTGCCAACTTGTGTCTTGTGCTTGTTGCTCACCTACAATTATCGGTAGCGTGAGCGGCTGGATGCGGGTAAATCGCGTTAGCACGAAGTCTCGAAAGCTCTGGCTGCGTCGGTCAAAGGCGCGCACATGCCAACGACGGCCATTATTCACTAGGGTGTGAGGCACTAACTCGCGGCTTTGCTGGCCAGAAGACAAAGAGACATAGTCACAGCTAATGGCTTGGCGTTGGCTAATGGCTAATAGCAGTGGCGCTAAGATGTTGTCGGCAGGCATAATTGTGGGCACCGCGTCCAAGCAGATACCGCTGAGGTTCGGGCCCATAGTGAGCCCCTGCCAAGCATACTTGTTCAGTTTGTCGAGTATCAGTTGGGGATCATGTTCGAACAATGGAGTGAAAGTGGCAGTGCGGTAATACAGCTTGGTGTCGTGGCGTAGCGTCAGGTTGTTGGGGGCCAATTCTCGATAAAGGGCTAAGTCACGAGTGCCCGATGCCAGTCCGGTTTGAAAGGTTTGTAACAAGTCGGTACGCGCCACTTGGCCGAAATAATGCAAACAGCAGTCGATAAAGCGCAGTCGCTCACGCTGGGCATGAGGGTAAGCAGTAAGATCGAGTGTCTGGGACATAAGAGCTTGAGTCATAGAAGCTTGAGACATAGCAGTCAGCCAATAACGAAGATTGACTGAATCATAATGATTCGATCGCCATGATGCAATCATTATGATTAGTTGTTGATGATCCAGCTCAAGCCCTAAGGCGAGATCCTGAGCTGCGTCAGGAAGACGACTGAAATATATGCCAATAACAAAACATAATATTATGCGCATTGCGCCGACTCTTGCAGGAGGCGCTTCTAACTTCTAGCGATGCGTTATTTAGGCATAAGGATCACTGCCTACAAATCTCATTGCAGGCGCTGATCAGTTGCTCGGCGAGCATTTTGCTGTGGGTCGAGAGTTTGTCTTGGGCGTGTAGGGTTAGCTCTAGGTCTGGCACCGGTGGCAGGCCATCTTGTTCGGTTAAAATCCGGTGCTCGGGTGTGACTAGGCGTCTTGGTAATAAAGAAATGCCAAAGCCGGCCTCAACTGCACAACACACGCCAGAGAGGCTGGTGCTTACATAGGCGAGTCGCCAGCTGCGCCCTAGACGGTCGAAGGTGTGGGCCATTTCGCTGCGATATAGGCCGCCAATGGGAAAGGTGACCAAAGGCACCGGCTGATTGTTAAGGTTGTTGCTGTGCAGGCTATCAATCCAGCATAAAGGCTCGGGCCAGCTGGCTAACCCGGGTGCGCTGCCTTGGCGTTGTTTAACTAAGGCTAAGTCCATGTCGCCCCGTTGAAATTCGCGCCAAATATCGCTGCATAAGCCACTTTTTACTTCTAGCCGAATGCCGGGGTATTCATTAGAAAATGCGGCAAGCGTCGGCATAATGGCATGGGTGGCAAAGTCTTCAGGTACGCCTAAACGGATTTTTTGTTGCTCGGCGCTAACGCTGGTTTGGGCCACGGCTTCGTTCATCATCTGCAAAATGCGCCGCGCATAGTTTAATACTCGCTCGCCTTCTAGGGTGGGCGTGATGTAGCGGCCCTTGCGATGCAGTAACTCGCAGCCAAATTGGGCTTCTAACTTACGAACCTGTTGGCTCACAGTAGACTGGGTAAGATGTGTGCTGTCGGCGGCACGGGTAAAGCTGCCGGTATCCGCCACCGCAATAAAGCTGCGTAGTAAGATCGGATCCAGCGTAACGTTTAAGTTCATGTGATCCTCGAAGGGCTGCTAAGGGTAAAGTGTAAAGAGGACGAGATAACACCGAGACTGCAAAAATGACACCACATCCGAAGGAAAAATAGGTTATGCCTGCGGCATAATGCGAGAACAAGTGTTCGCCTACCAGACATCACTCTTTTTGCCGAGGTGCTTCCCTATATCGTCCGTGCTTCTCGTAGCAAAGAGTCGTTGCAGATATAGGTTTGGTGTGAGTATTTTGATCTTATGTCTTCCTCTTCACTCTTTACCGATAACTCTTCACGCACTAGCCAGTCAGTGGCAATGCCACTAGTTGCCATTAAATTATTTAATTTATAAATCAAACGGCTTTGCTCTACAATAGTTGGGTTCACAATTTATATCGCTATGCCGTTCGGCGTGGCTTTTGTTGGCTTAAAGCCGACCTTCTCGTATTAAAGGACAGAAATCATGGCCCGTAATACCTATTATGCTCCTAAAGGTGGTTTGCCGCCTCAGACTCAGCTGATCCACGATCGTGCTGTGTTTACCGAAGCTTATGTCGTTATCCCTAAGGGTGTAATGAGCGACATCGTTACTAGCTTCCTGCCTTTCTGGGATGAAACTCGTCTGTGGGTTATCGCACGTCCGTTAAGCGGCTTCGCTGAAACCTTCTCACACTACATCATGGAAGTTTCTCCTAACGGTGGTAGTGATAAGCCTGAACTGGACAAGGGCGCCGAAGGCGTATTGTTCGTAGTTGAAGGCGAAATGACCCTGACTCTGGAAGGCAAAGAGCACCAGATGGACTTAGGCGGTTACGCTTTCCTGCCAGCCGGTTCTAACTGGAGTGTACGCAACAACAGCGACGCGCCAGTACGTTTCCATTGGGTACGTAAAGCATACCAATTTGTTGATGGTATCGATGCACCTGAAGCCTTCGTAACTAACGAGAATGACATTGCGCCTACAGCAATGCCAAACACTAACGATGCATGGGCAACCACTCGCTTCACAGATCCAACGGATCTGCGTCACGACATGCACGTAAACATCGTTACGTTCCAGCCAGGCGGCGTTATTCCATTCGACGAAACTCACGTTATGGAACACGGCCTGTATGTATTAGAAGGTAAAGCAGTTTACCACTTGAACCAAGATTGGGTTGAAGTTGAAGCCGGCGACTACATGTGGTTGCGCGCCTTCTGCCCACAAGCTTGCTACGCAAGTGGCCCAACTCGCTTCCGTTACTTGCTGTACAAAGACGTTAACCGCCACATGCTGTTAAACGCGTCACCTGCTTATCGCGGCCGATAAGCCACAAGTAAGCAGCAGCACTTAAAACAGTAAGTGATGATAAAAGGGCTGCCCACGGGCTAACACCATTCAGTTAAGCGTGTTTAGAGCGAATGGTGTACCGAGTTTTTGATATCCGAACGGTCCTACTCTTGGGCCGTTTTCTTTTTTCAGGCAAAATATAGCGC
>NZ_JBHTJS010000014.1:0-218 GCF_042676125.1 Oceanisphaera ostreae | reverse complement strand
TCCCGGGGGCCGCGATGGCGCACCACATTACTTCATCTTGAATATCTCTTAACGCCATCATAAAACTAATCCGCAGCGGTGAAACGTCTGCCTCGTGAGCAATGCGACTAATCTCCACCCGCACTAAATTGTAGGCAAGTAAAATCCCCCACAGCTCCTGCGTGACACCTTCAACCGACTGACTGCGCAATAAAATCGTATCCTCCAGCATCCGATGT
>NZ_JBHTJS010000013.1:0-39190 GCF_042676125.1 Oceanisphaera ostreae | reverse complement strand
ACGAGTCTGAACGATTGTTTTGGAAAAACTCTAAAACCGTGGCCACTTTTACTTGACCACTACAGAGGGAGTTAAGAGAGGATGAAGGGCACTGCTCCACCGACCAACACATGACAAGGATGTCATGTGTTTGAGCGCCATAGGCGAGTGTGTTCCGCCGAGATGAACTATTTTAATCTGACCGAATATCCAGTGAATATTCGCAGTAAATTAAAATGGTGAATGTCATTAATCCTTGCAGCGTGTCGGTGGAGTAGGCCTTTGCTGGAGTGCTGACAGAAATCGACCAAGCCCTGTTTAAAACCAACTTTTGGCGTCGAGTCGATCAAACTAAACTATCCAGTGAGCAATTGGCCGGCAAGCTGGTGCTTACGGTGACTGAGCCGGGCGCATAAGCGGGGTTTAAACAAACAAGGCCGGCACTCCATGAGGGCCGGCCTTGTGTTTTAAATCGTGGGGCTGGAAATGGATCAGGGCTAAAACCCTTCGAGCACCAGCTTGCCCACGGCGCGGCCCGACTCCAGTTCGATATGGGCGGCCCTAAGGTTGGCGGCGGTGATCTTGCCCAGTTTTTTACCCAGGGTGGTGCGAATATGTCCCTGATCGATCAGCTGCGCCACACGCTCCAACAGCCGATGCTGGGCGTCCATGTCCCGGGCCTGATGCATGGAACGGGCAAACATGAACTCAGTGTGCAGCGACAGACTCTTGGACTTGAGCTTCATGATATCCAGAGCCTCGGGATCGTCAATGATGCCAATGCGGCCAAAGGGGGTCAGTAGATCGATATATGCATCGAAATAATCTTCTGTGGCGTGCAGGCTGGCCACATGGGTGACCGGGCCTAGACCATGCTGGTCGATCAGGGCATCAATCTGAGGCTTAAGCGGCTGCCTGTGATCCACCACATAATCCGCACCCAGCTGGCTTACCCAGTTGCGGGATGCTTCGCGGGAGGCTGTGGCGATAATGGTGGCGCCGGTCAGTACCTTTGCCAGCTGTAGTAGAATGGATCCCACGCCACCCGCGGCACCAACCACCAGCAACACCTCATCCGACTTTTGGCCGCTGTTGGGCTCGGTCCGCGCCAGCTGCAGGTGCTCAAACAGCAGTTCCCAAGCGGTGATGCTGGTCAGCGGCAGGGCGGCGGCCTCGGCATCGGACAGGCTACTGGGCTTGTGGCCCACAAGACGTTCGTCCACCAGCTGATATTCGGCATTGCTGCCCGGGCGGGTCAGATCGCCGGCATAGTACACCCGGTCTCCCGGCTGGAACAGGGTAACCCCATCGCCCATGGCCACCACTTCCCCTACAGCGTCCCAGCCCAGCACCTTGTGCAGGCCCGGCTCGGCCGCTGCACCCTGGCGCACCTTTAAATCAACGGGGTTAACGGCAATGGCGTACACCTTCACCAGCAGGTCACGTCCGGTGGCGACTGGTTGGGGTAGTTCAATATCCATCAGATCGTTAGGGGCGCTGATGGGGGAGAGCTGTTGGTATCCAATGGCTTTCATGAAAAGCTCCTTTGATTGGCAAAGCGTAGGTCGGTATCAGATAGGACACCATTGTGCACATTGCAGACCTAATGAAAAACAGCATAATGAGATAAACATAATCAAAAATTATTTGAAAATATGCAGATAGAAGACTTGCAGTTGATTCTCAAAGTAGCCCAGTTCCGCAGCATCACAGCAGCGGCAGCCAGCTTGGACATGCGAACCGCCACCGCCAGTGCGGCGGTAAAACGGGTGGAAAGCGCCCTAGGTACCGAACTATTTGTACGCACTACGCGCCAGTTGCGGTTGTCGAGCTCCGGAGAGCGCTATCTGCCTCAATGTGAGCAGGCACTGCAGCTGCTGGAGCAGGCCCGCACAAATATTCGCCACGACAGCGAACAGCTGACGGGAGAGCTACGCCTGGCGGTGTCATCGGATCTGGGCCGTAACCTGATGCTTCCTTGGCTGGATGAATTTATGGAGGATCATCCCGATATCCGACTGAGGCTAAGTATCAATGATAGCAATATTGACTTCTACCGGGACGAAGTCGACATGGCGTTGCGTTACGGATCGCCCAAAGATTCCAACTTATACGGCTTTAAAATTTGCGATGTGCAGGGCATTTTGTGCGCTGCCAATACGTATTTACAGCAGCACGGCACGCCGGCTCATCCTCAGGAGCTGACTACTCATAACGGCCTGTTTTACCAGTTGCACGACATCTTGCATGATGTCTGGACCTTTACTCAAAATGGTCAAAGCCACCGGGTCAAAATGACTGGCAACCGGGCCTCCAACGACGGTGATCTGGTGCGGCGTTGGTGTGTGGCGGGCAATGGTATAGCAGTAAAGTCCAGTCTCGACGTGGCCGAAGATCTGCTAGCTGGACGTGTGGTGCCGGTGATGCCGGACTACCAGGCACGAGTGTCTGAGCTGTGGTTGGTCTGCCCCAGCCGCCATTCCATTACGCCGGCCATGCGGTTGTTGCGAGATTTTATGCAGAAAAAGTGCAGCGCCCTGTTGAGTAGGCTCAGCGAGCGCGGCTTGCTGTAAGGATCGCCCATGCCAAATCAGTTGTACCTTCGTTTCTACACCCGTCAGCGTCACGGCCATGCTCATGATTTTCATCAGTTGGTGCTGCCGCGCCATGCATCGACGCCTTTGCCATGGGGATGGTGGGAGTATTGCTGGCGCTGACTGCTGACCGGCTGCTGTTATGAGACAGGATAAAGCTGTGGGCCAGCTAGGTTTGGCTGTGCCTAGGGGCCAAGCGCATGATCCCCAAGGGCATGCACTCCAGCTCGACCATGGAAGTCATGTTCGGGGTGGCCGCGCTGATATTGCTGTCAGTCGCTGGCCTTTACCGGCAGCAATCTGTTTGCGGCCGCCAACACTGCCGGCGTGGCGCTCTATATGGCGGTGGTGCCTGTTTTTCGGCTACCTCTGTGTCAGTTACGATTCAGTAACTTGCACATTTGTGAAATGGAAATTCAGGCTTCATGCTGTGCTCTCATAAGCTCACTCTCACTCGCTCAATGAAATATATGTAGTGGTACGATAAAGTTGACCACTACATAGCATTGAGGAAGAGATACTAATTTAGACGTTAGACAAAACTTAACAGTATTTTAGCTAGCTCTTTCGGGTGAGTGATGTGTGCCTCATGCGGAGCACTAAGGTCAATCCACCCCCACTGCTCTTGAGATTTAACTAATGCTTTAGAGTCTTCTAGTACACTAAGTGCTGGCTCTGTACAGTTAATGTATGTTTTGGGTCGATGGTTCCCAATAGGGTTTTTAAGCTTTAATTCTGACGTGTAGCTTGCGAGTGGGTGAGGAGTAAGACGACGTACTACCCAGTCGTATTGAGGTGTATTAACAGTTAACCCCCAAGACTCAGGTAAAGGACTAGGTACTGGTACAGCTAAGCCATTCGTAGCTTTAGATGCCGCTTCTATACGTGCATTA
Organism: Oceanisphaera ostreae; assembly: GCF_042676125.1. NCBI lineage: Bacteria > Pseudomonadati > Pseudomonadota > Gammaproteobacteria > Aeromonadales > Aeromonadaceae > Oceanisphaera > Oceanisphaera ostreae. The sequence goes on along the minus strand of NZ_JBHTJS010000013.1, from coordinate 35,724 downwards.
GCATCTTCTTTTGGGTAGTTAGAAAAAGCAGACTTTCCATTTTCAAGTACAATTGCATCAAAATAAACCAAGTGACCAATCTTATCCGGTATCTGATCAGCTACCCCTGTAATCGGAATTCCACCAAAACTATGTCCAACAAGAATGACATCTTCTAGCTCTTCAGTATTGATTACTTGGACCAAGTCCTCAATGAACGTATCAATTGATATTTTTTTACTAATAAGATGTGCGCGATCCCCCATACCGGTGTAGCTAGGTGTAAAGACACGATGGCCCTGAGCTCGTAGTATTTGAGCAACCTCCCTCCAGCACCAACCTCCATGCCAAGATCCGTGGGCCAACACATAATTTCGTACAGAGCTTGAGTTATGCTTTTTATCTTGGGCTATAGCCGACAGTGGTAAAGCGGAAGATACTGCCGCAAGTGCGGTTATGCTTTTAATAAAATCGCGACGATTTGCCATAAATTTTTATACCTTTAGTAAATAATTTTATTTTAAATAGCATTAGCAATGCTTTTGGCCTATCCCGAACTTTAGAAGCTAGAAAAACTGTAGGATCAAGTAACACTGGCCTCCGGTTTATAATTAATCTAGTAGTTTACCTCAGCTTGATTTGAGGTCACACCTCCATTATGTTGATAAGGTCTAACTATATGTAGCAACCAACTATCACTACAGCAGATTAATTAACCACTGAAACAGCAAAGTACTGGCACCAGCCCAACACCTTACCAATCCCCTCATATGAGCCGCGTCACACCTGAGTTTGATAGTAACAACAGCAAGAAATGACGAAACTCTCGGTGGTACTGCGTAACTTAGAAAATGGCCTATCCCTAGGCACAATGTGCTCTCAGCTGATTTCGGGGGTTAGTACATATTTAGGTTATGCGGCTAACATGACGCGATCTGCTATTAAAATGAGGGGATTACTAAGCCCTTCCTCTATTTTTTAGCTACTTTCTCGAGTTAGCATAGAAAATCATCGTTTACACGAACTCCTCACACGCATGATCTCGTTAGTCTCGTTGTATTGTACTGGTATAATACTGTACTGGTCTAATACCAATGGACACTTCAATTAGAGACAATAGTGTCAGACTAGGTTGAGGTAGATATGAAAACAAAACGTGTAAATAGAACTTACTCTTAAGATTTTAAACAAGAAGCCGTGGCGTTAGTCACGGATCAAGGTTACTCAGTAGCAGAGGCTAGCCGGTCTTTAGGCGTTAATGCTAACTTAATTTACAAATGGAAAGAGGTCATTGAAGCCCAAGCAGACGGCTGTGCCCTGGGCACATCCGAACGTGAAGAGCTCAAACAACTCCGGGCCGATAACAAGCGTCTGCGTCAGAAAAGAGAAATACTAAAAAAAGCGTCGGCCTTCTTCGCCAGAGAGATGGGATAGGGTTCGATACTTACCGTAAGTAAGGCGCAAAATTGAGTATTAGCCCTCATGATATTTTTTCATTTGAGCACTTTGCAGTGTGTGGGTTCAACTGTGGGTTCAAAGACAAAAAAGCGCTACCTCTTGCGAGATAACGCTTTTATATTCAACACGTTAACTAAAAAATTTTAGTTCATGCCGTATTTTTTGAGCTTCTTGCGCAGTGTGCCGCGGTTGATGCCCATCATGTTGGCAGCGCGGGTTTGGTTACCGCGAGTGTATTGCATGATCACGTCCAGCATGGGGGCTTCGACTTCGGCGAGGACCAACTCATACAGCTCAGTTACTTCCTGACCATTCAACTGGGACAGGTAATTACGCAGCGCTTGGTCTACCGAGTTGCGCAAAGGGCGCTGGGTAGGCTGCTCAGAAGTTGGAGATTTAGTGGTAGTAACCAGTGCATCAGAAGTCGTAGTTTGTTCGAACATATTAGGTCGGCTCTTCTTTTGTTCGTTAAGCTATATTCGCGAAATAATGCCCCAATGCGTCGAGCTGCTGCTCGGCGTCATCGATGGCATTAAAATCACTGCGAAAGTCACGGCCCGCATCACTATCTTTCAGGTACCAACCCACATGCTTACGGGCAATTCGCACGCCTAACACCTCACCGTAAAACGCATGTAGTGCTGTAACGTGCTCCCTAATCATGGCGCGCTCCAGGTCCTTATGAAGCGGCACGGGTAAAGTACCTTGTTCCAGATAATGGCGGATTTCTCTAAAAATCCATGGCCGTCCCTGGGCAGCCCGGCCAATCATGATGGCGTCGGCGCCGGTGTCATCCAAGACAAAACGCGCCTTTTGCGGGCTGTCGATGTCCCCATTAGCGATAATGGGAATAGAGACGGCTTGTTTTATTGCTCTAATGGTATCGTATTCCGCTTCACCCTTGTACATGCAGGCACGAGTGCGGCCATGCACGGCCAGAGCCTGAATACCGCAATCTTCGGCGATACGAGCAATGTGTACGCCGTTGCGGTGATCGGGATCCCAGCCTGTACGAATTTTCAGGGTAACGGGAACGGATACTGCCTTTACCACGGCGGTGACAATTTCTTGCACCAGCTGTGGATATTGCAACAGGGCGGACCCTGCCATTTTTTTATTCACCTTCTTTGCTGGGCAACCCATGTTGATGTCGATTATTTGCGCGCCCTCGCTCACATTGAACTGGGCGGCTTCGGCCATTAACATCGGGTCAGCCCCGGCAATCTGGACGGATCGAATACCCGTTTCCCCTTCATGATCCATACGCCGTAAAGACTTCTCGGACTGCCATACCCTAGGGTTAGACGACATCATCTCCGACACGGCCATACCAGCACCCATGCGTAAGCATAGAGTACGAAATGGTCTGTCGGTGACGCCAGCCATAGGAGCCACTAACAAGGGGCTAGACAGTTTGTAAGGACCAATCTGCATGAGGTAACGACTATCTTTGCTCAGGGTCGCGTATCTTACGCATTTTTTATGACTCTGAAAAGGTCACAAATTGAACGATTGCTAAATTTTAATAAGTCAAGATGGCTAAGCGCTTTTTGTGTAAAAAAACGGCGCTATTTAGGCTGCAAATTACATTGATTTAGTGGTAGGCATTAGCGTTTTTTGCCACTAAGGCGTGCCCACTCTTCACGAAGCGCGGGAGTGTCCATACTAAACCACTGTTCATAAAGCTCATTTAAGCCTTCGGCTTGGGTGTCGAGAATGCCAGAAAGCGCGAGCTGCCCGCCGGGCTTAACCAAATTGCTAATCAGTGGCGATAGCTCTTTAAGCGGACCTGCCAAAATATTAGCCACTACGATATCGGCTTTCATATTCTCGGGCTGATCTTTGGGCAGATAAACAGTTAAGCGATCCGCCACGCCATTGCGTTCGGCGTTATCGCGGCTGGCTTGCAGCGCTTGTGGGTCGATGTCGATGCCAATCACCTGCTTAGCACCCAGCTTTAATGCGGCTAGCGCTAAAATGCCGGAGCCACAGCCAAAGTCGATCACGGTTTTATCGCTTAAGTCTTGGCCGTCTAGCCATTCTAAACATAAGGCGGTAGTAGGGTGGGTACCGGTACCAAAGGCCAAGCCGGGATCCAACATCACGTTAACTGCGGTTGGGTCGGGCACATCGCGCCAGCTGGGGCAAATCCACAGTCGCTCACCAAAGCGCATCGGGTGAAAGCTATCCATCCACTCGCGTACCCAGTCTTTGTCTTCTAGCTGCTCAATCTTGTAGGTGAGATCTTTGCGATAGAATTTTTTCAGAAAGGTGATGATAGGGTCGGGATCGGTGGCGGCATCAAACATGCCGACTACAACGGTGTCGTCCCATAATAGGGTCTCACCGGGCAGGGGTTCGTATACGGGGGCGTCTTCGGCGTCCATATAAGTCACCGCTTGAGCACCGCGTCCCAGCAGCATGTTGCTGACCTTGTCGGCGGTTTTTTCGGTGGCATTAATGCGAATTTGTATCCAAGGCATGGCGTGGCTTCATCAAACGGTAAAACGAGGATTCTAGCATAAAATAAGCTGGAAGCCGTACGCTATACGCCGTAAGTTAAAGACAGACACCGTCTTCGACTTACGGCGTATGACTTACAGCGTACCGCTGGACGCTTGGTGCTCGGCGTTGCTTTTCCCAAACAGTGCCCTCACTTCAGCGCAGGGGGCAGGGCTGAGTAGCGAGCCGATAACATAGGCGAGTCCGGATAAGACTAGGCTAGGCACGATGGCGTGTAAGCCGAATACTTTTAGACCTAAGGTAGTCAACAGCCCATAACACACGCCACCGGTTACCATAGAGGCCAGAGCACCGGTGGCGGTGCCGCGCCACCAATATAACCCTAATACCAAAGGCCAGAAGAAGATGGCTTGCAGGGCACCAAAGGCCAGTAGATTTAGCCAGATGATCATATCTGGCGGGCTAAGGGCCGCCCATAATACGATGAGGCCGACCACTAACGTTACTAGTCGGCTAGCACGTTTAATAAACAGTGGTGAGGGAGGCTTGCGGCTTAAATAGTTGAGGTATAAATCTTTCACTAAGGTAGCCGAGGCTTGTATCAACTGCGAGTCGATGGTCGACATAATGGCAGCCATGGGGCCGGCTAAAAACAACCCAGCCACTATCGGCGGCAGTACCATTAGCATCAAGGTGGGCATCACCTTATCGGGCACGGTGAGCTCGGGCACTAATACCCGGCCTAATGCGCCAGCAAAGTGCATACCAAACATCAGTAGGGCGCCCACAACGGTGCCAATGATAATGCCTTTGTGCATGGCTTTGCTGTCTTTGTAGGCTAAGCAGCGTACCGCCGAATGCGGAAGCCCAATCACGCCAAAGCATACCAACACCCAAAACGACAGCATAAAACTGGCGCTTAAAAAGTCATCTGGTCCTTGAGGCGTCACTAAGCCTGGGTCTATTTCGGCGAGAGCACTGAACATGGCGCTGGCGCCGCCACCGGCGTGTAATACGCCCACTAGCAGCACGATAGTGCCAATCAGCATTAGGACGCCTTGTACCGCATCGGTGATTACTACTGCCCTAAAGCCGCCGATGAGCGTGTATAGCAATACGGTAGTGGCAAAGATAACTAAGCCACCCTGATAGGGCAGGCCGGTGACGGTTTCTAGCAGGCGGGCACCGCCAATAAATTGCACCACCATGGTGGCAATAAAAGCGGCTAATAAGCCGAATGCGGCCAAAATCACCACTAACGGGCTGCGATAGCGGGCATAGAGCATGTCGTTAATGGTAAGCGCGTTAACCCGCCGCGCAATGTGGGCAAACTGCTTACCCAATACACCCAGTGTTAGCCACACGGTGGGCACTTGGATCATGGCTAGCAACACCCAGCCTAGCCCCATGCTGTAGGCCGCACCGGGCCCACCAATAAACGACGACGCCGAGGCATAGGTGGCCACCATGGTCATGGCCAGCACAAAGCCGCCCATAGAGCGGTTACCTAAAAAGTAGTCCTGCACAAAGCTGCCCTGTTGCGGGCGGCGGCTTAAATAAAAGCCCAAGCTGAGCATCAGTATTAAATAGCAGATAAGAGGAATAATAAGCTCAAGATTCACGATGGTTTACCTGATCTTTAATATTAGGCGAGACGAAGTTAGGGCTTGTTGCTGGCTCAGGGCTATCTAGTTCCACGGTTTTAAAGCAGTAGCGCACCATGATTACGCATAATCCAATAAATAATAAGGGATTAAATAAGCAGCTTAATACAAACCACAGCGGCCAGCCGCCCAGCGTCAGCTCGGGTGATACGATGTAGGCACTTAGCCACCAGCCCAGCATATAAAGCACGGCCAATACCACGCTAAGCAGCGCCTCGCGGCGAGCGATAGTCACAATCTTATTCATCAACAATACGATCCTCTTTGCAGGCGCGCAGAATAGCATATTTGTGCTGATAGAGGGGAGTCGTGAGATGGGGAAAGCGTAAGCAGAGAAGCGGCGGTATTAGCCATTGATGAATAGCCGCCGACAACAAAAAAGCCGCCATCTTTATGATGGCGGCTTGATTTGGCTTATCTGAAAACGTAACGCCTTATTAAGACGTTTGGTTTTCACGCTCTATGGCGCGATAGGCAATATCGTGACGATAAAACACACCTTGCCATTCAATAGGCTGGGCAACGGCATAGGCGTTAGCCTGTGCTTCAGTCACCGTATTACCTAACGCAGTCGCACACAGCACCCGACCACCAGAGGTGACCAGCTTGCCATCTTTAAACGTGCTGCCGGCATGGAATACTTTACTGAACTCGGTTTCAGCAGGAATATTGCTGATCACATCATGCTGGCGATAATCGCTGGGATAACCACCGGCGGCCAATACCACACCCACTGCTGCGCGAGGGTCAAACTCGGCGGTTACTTTGTTCAGCTCGCCTTTGCAGCCCGCTAAGCACAGTTCAACCAAGTCAGATTGTAAGCGCATCAGGATCGGCTGAGTTTCTGGGTCGCCAAAGCGACAGTTAAACTCAATCACTTTGGGCTGACCGGCTTTATCGATCATCAGGCCGGCATACAAAAAGCCTTTATAGGTATGACCTTCGTCTGCCATGCCACGCACGGTGGGCATGATAACTTGACTCATAATGCGGTCGTGGATTTCAGGCGTTACCACCGGTGCTGGGCTATAAGCTCCCATGCCGCCGGTATTAGGGCCCGTATCACCATCACCTACGCGCTTGTGATCTTGGCTAGTGGCCATGGGCAATACATGCTCACCGTCCACCATCACAATAAACGAAGCTTCTTCACCGTCTAAAAATTCTTCGATAACCACGCGGCTGCCTGCATCGCCAAAGGCGTTGCCAGACAACATATCGCGTACCGCCGTTTCGGCCTCGGCTAAGGTCATGGCCACGATCACGCCTTTACCTGCTGCAAGACCATCGGCTTTAACTACGATAGGCGCGCCTTTTTCCCGTAAGTAAGCCAAAGCGGGCTCTACTTCGGTAAAGTTCTGATAATCGGCACTGGGGATTTGTTGGCGAGCCAAAAAGTCTTTGCTAAACGCCTTAGAACCTTCCAGCTGCGCAGCTGCCGCAGAAGGGCCAAAAATGGCCAAGCTCTCAGCTTCAAAGGCATCAACCACACCGGCCACTAACGGCGCTTCTGGGCCAACAATGGTCAGGGCAATCTGCTCTTTTTGAGCGAATGCCAGCAAACCTGTAATATCGGTAGCCGCAATCGCCACATTGGACAGGTTAGGCTCAAGCTCAGTGCCGGCGTTACCGGGAGCCACAAACACCTGACTCACATTAGCCGACTGCGCCGCTTTCCAAGCCAGAGCATGCTCACGACCACCACCACCAATGATTAATACTTTCATCAATTTTGTTCCTCAAAATTATTAAAGCAAATGATAGAAGCTAGAAATTCCGCTAACAGAGCAGGGTAGGGGCAATCACTAAGCCGACCATCACATGACAGGGTCAACAAGTGCTCCTGCGATGTTGACACTTCCGCCATCCTTGGCGGTCGGATGTCATGTGCTGAGCGCCGCATGGATGCGGTTTAGCGCGTCGGCGTGTGATGCTCCTGCCCTGCTCGAGCTTAAGCTTCTAACTTATAATCAGTGGCGGAAGTGACGCATGCCGGTGAAGACCATGGTCATGCCATGCTCGTCAGCCGCTTGAATAATTTCATCATCACGCATCGAACCACCGGGCTGAATAACACAGCTAATGCCAGCAGCAGCAGCGGCGTCTATGCCATCGCGGAACGGGAAGAACGCATCAGACGCCATTACCGAACCTTCAACCTGCAAACCTTCATCTTCGGCTTTAATGCCGGCAATTCTGGCAGAATACACACGGCTCATTTGGCCTGCACCCACACCAATGGTTTGTGCGCCTTTAGCATAAACAATGGCGTTAGACTTAACGTACTTGGCTACTTTCCAGCAGAACAACAAATCTTGTAGCTCGGCATCGGTAGGCTGGCGTTTGCTGACCACTTTAAGATCATGCAAATCGACCATACCCTGATCGCGGTCTTGCACCAAAATACCGCCGTTCACGCGCTTAATGTCACGGCCTTGAGTTTTAGCCGTCCACTCGCCAGACACGAGCAAACGTACATTCTTCTTATCGGCTACTACCGCTTTAGCGGCGTCAGACACGCTAGGAGCAATAATTACTTCTACAAACTGGCGTTCAACAATGGCGTTGGCCGTGGCTTCATCCAGCTCACGGTTAAAGGCAATAATGCCGCCAAAAGCAGACGTCGGGTCAGTTTGATAAGCGCGCTCGTAGGCTTGCAGAATGTCGTCACCTAGTGCCACACCGCATGGGTTGGCGTGCTTAACGATTACGCAGGCGGGCACGTCAAATTCTTTAACGCACTCAAGGGCTGCATCGGTGTCATTGATATTGTTGAACGACAACTCTTTGCCTTGCAGCTGAATGGCAGTAGCAACAGACGCCTCATCAATGTCGTTTTCTACATAAAAAGCGGCGCGCTGATGGCTGTTTTCGCCATAGCGTAAATCTTGCTTTTTAGTAAACTGATAGTTGATGGTGCGAGGGAAGGCTGAATCTTCGCTGGCGGCGTGATAAGCCGGAACCATGGTGCCAAAATAGTTGGCAATCATGCCGTCATATTGCGCGGTATGTTCAAAGGCGGCAATGGCGAGATCAAAGCGAGTGGCTTGAGTAAGGCTGTTGTTACCGGCGTCCATCTCACTAAGCAAGCGGTCGTAATCGCTGGCATTCACCACTATGGCTACATCGTTGTGGTTTTTGGCGGCGGCACGTACCATGGTCGGTCCACCGATGTCGATGTTTTCGATGGCATCTTCGAGGCTGCAATCGGCGTTAGCGACGGTGTTAGCGAAGGGGTAAAGGTTAACCACTACCATGTCGATGGGATCAATGGCGTGCTCGGCCATAATGGCGTCGTCTTTGCCGCGACGGCCCAAAATTCCGCCGTGCACTTTGGGGTGCAAGGTTTTAACGCGGCCATCCATCATTTCTGGGAAGCCAGTATAATCGGACACTTCGGTGACGGGCAGGCCTTGTTCGGCCAGCAAGCGGGCGGTGCCACCAGTAGACAAAAGTTCTACGCCACGGGCGTGTAGGCCTTGGGCAAAGGCGACGATGCCGTCTTTGTCAGACACACTCAGCAGAGCACGGCGAATGGGTCGAGCAGTTTCCATGGTTTCTCGTTCCTTTAACGATCGTTCGGGGGGTTTGGTAAAATCGGCGGGCATATCGTCGACTTTACCAAACCGCCTAGCGCGCCAGAACATAGGCTCTAATACGCAGAAACAGAGGCGGCGTATTCTACTGTATTTTACCATGGCTTGTGTGACTATTTCTGTAGGTAAGCAGAACGACATAACAGATGTTGAACCGAAAAAGATTTTATTTGCCACGGAAGAACACCCTCTTTGTTTACGAGAATCACGGGCGCAGCTCTCGTGCGAGCAAGAGCCCAAGAGACTTTGATGGGTAAGATCCCCCTATGATGTACTTATGTTTAGCTCTTACTCATAAAGATCATTTTCAGATCTGATCACTATTTTTCCGTGGGTTCAGTGGATTCAGTGGCAAAAAAATTTTTAGTTTTTAAGACGCAAATTGACCGACAACTCCACAGGAGTTACGAGCCATTACTTACCCTGAGTTTTTAGGGGTAATAAGCTTGATGTTTCTATTCGCTTCGCAGGGAGAATAACGAATGTTTCGAATTGGTGAGCTAGCAAAGCAGTTTGGGGTAAAGGCCGATACGTTGCGCTTTTATGAAAAAGAAGGTCTGCTGTCGCCCAGCTCGCGTACACCGGCCGGATATCGAGTGTATAACGAAGAAGATAAGCGCCGGCTGCACTTTATTCTGCGTTGCAAGCGGGTGGGATTTACCTTAAAAGAAATTGATGAGCTACTGTCGCTGCGAGTCAGCAGCTGCGAGGTCACCTGCCGTGAAGTAAAAGCCGTAGCCGATGCCAAAATTAAGGACGTGGCCGAGCGCATTGCCGAACTGGAGCAATTTCGTCAATCCCTTAAGCAACTGTCAGACGCATGCTGTGGAGGCTTAGAAAGTGCCGAACATTGCTCTATTTTAGAAGCGTTAGACGGCAAACAACTCGCTGCCGATAATAATGTCCGCTAGCGCGGAGCCGTCAGCCGTCAGTTCAACAACAATCCAAAGAGCCTGGTGTTCATTTTTACTGACGGTAACGTGTCTATGCTGTTGGTTGTTAACTGACTGCTTACAGCTTACAGCTTACGGCTTACAGCAGCCCGAAGGGCTTAGTGTTTATTTCAGACTGACAGCTTAAAGCTGACAGCTCACCGCTGCCCGAAGGGCTGGAGTTATGTATGCAATCTCGTTTTGGCTGGGGCTTAAGTGTCGGCCAGTGGTTTATCTTTTTATTAGCTAACGCGTTGGCGTTGCCCATTATATTAGGTCAGGCCTTTGGCCTCGATAGCGCAGAAATTTCCGGTTTAATGCAGCGCACGCTGCTGCTGGTGGGGTTAAGCTCTTTGCTGCAAGTGGCTTTGGGACACCGTTATCCGGTGGCCGATGGCCCGGCAGGTTCCTGGGCTATTGTATTTATTGTGATGGCTTATATTGGCCGCGCACAAGGCTATGCAGGCGGCGAAATACTGCAATTATTGGCTGGTGGGGTACTGGTGTCAGGGGGCATTATGCTGGTACTGGGATTGGCACAACAAACCCATCGCTTACTGTTTTTGTTTACGCCCCTAGTGACCGGCTGCTTTATGTTGTTGTTGGTTATTCAGCTGTCGGGGGTATTTGTACGCGGCATGGTTACCGACCCGCGCACGGGCATGATGACCATGCCGGTAGCCGGTATCGGCTTACTGGTATTTGTGGGGGTGTTGCTGTGCTCGTTCAGTCGCCACGCCATTGTGCGCACTTATGCGGTACTGGTAGGAATTATCGCCGGTTGGGTAGCTTTTACCCTATTAGGGTTAAGTAGCACCACCTTACCTAACACCGCCTCTGGCATACAATGGCCTGAGATATTTGCTTTTGGTGCACCGCGGCTAGATATGGGCATGCTAGTGGTGGCGGTCTTGTTTTCGCTACTGTTAGTATCAAACCAAGTGGCGGCGATTACCGCTATTTCGTCGGTGGTTGATAAACAGCAGCCCGATATGAAGCAGGCGCTCAATCGCAGTAGTTGGGCCTCGGGCGCTAGCCATATTATGGCTGGTGGCTTGTCTACCATTGCCGTGGTGCCACTGCCGGTTACCGCGGGCTTTATTCAACTGACGGGTGACCAAAGACGAGCTCCTTTTATGCTGGCTTGTGTCTTGTTGGCACTGGTGAGCTTATTCCCCACCGCAGTGGGCTTTTTATCTTTGCTGCCGTCGCCGGTTGCTAACGCCGCCTTACTAGCCACCTTTATTAAGTTGGTGATGTTGGCATTTCAGCTGTTAACCAAGTACCCGCTAGACCAAAGAGCCGGTACTATTTTGGGCGTGACTATGCTGCTAGGCGTAGGTTGTATGTTTCTGCCGCCAGAGCTGTATCGTGAGTGGCCGGGGTTGGCACAATATTTATTAGGTAACGGTTTGCTTACTGGCACGCTCATCGTTTTGGTGATGGAGCAGGCGTGGCGTAAAACGGATTAAAATATAGCGCTAGGCCCGAAAACCGTCTAGATCTAGAACTGTTTTGCCACACTCTCTGTTACGAGAAGTACGGAAGTAGTTTATTTGCGACAAGAATAAAGAATCTAAGGTATTTAAATTGTTAAGAGCTCCATCTCAGATGATCGGGTGTTTGGCTCTTACCATTAATATTTACTTTCAGATTTGATCACTATTTTTCCTTGTGTTGTCCGTGTCTTCCGTGGCAAATAGCTTTAATCACTAAAATCTAGTGTTGGTGCTTTAGGGCGCCAGCGCTTACTCTGCAGCTGTTGATGAAACATTACTAACTTGAGGAAAGCAAGATGACTGAATTTACCATACCGGATATGACTTGCGGCCATTGCGTGGGCGCGATTACCGATGCCTTAACCGCAGTAGATGAGAATTGTGAAATTGATTTTGACTTGCTCAATCATCAGATTACCGTGCACAGCAACCGTACCCCACAACAGCTGGTAAATGCGCTGACTAGTGCCGGTTATCCGCCTAAACAAAGCTAATATAGCGTCCAGCGCCGAGCTAGAAGAAAAGCCATCGTCTTGTGGCCACGGCGCTGTTGTCTGTTTTCGGCGAAGTAGCAGAACGCTTAAAACTGATAGCTTACGGCCTGTCACTTAGTCACATCTTTTTGTTGAATTTAATGGTGTAATCGGGCAGAGCGCACTACTCCGATCGACTCGCCGTAAACCCATCCCTGGGGGCTCCGCCGCGCCCTCCCTGGCGCGGAGGGTCGGCGGAGCAGACGCACTCTACCCTCTCATGAGCACCGAGTTGCCTGGATTTTGTAGGCGAACGCGTGCTCTCGCATTGTGCCGCAGCCGCAAATCAGTTTCCTTCGGACAGCTGCCCGATTTAGACCCTACGCTGACCGTTTAGGTCAACAAAAAACCTATTCATGCCTTTTACCGACTTTTCTATTTAAATTTAGTCAACTATATGACCTAATTAATTTTTTACCTTCTAGGATGCATGATGTTTATCGCTGATGAGACCAGTTGGGCCGACGCACTATTTGGTAAAGCCATGTTAGGGGATGCGCGACGCACCAAGCGTTTGACCAAACTGGCGGCGGATATGGCGGCCTCAGCCCCTAATTCGGTGGCGATGTCGTCTCTCGACCCTGCTAGCCTTGAAGGTGCCTACCGATTTATCGCTAACGATTACATTAAACCCGAGCACATCGCGCAAGCGGGGTTTGAGTATACCGATGCCCTCATTTCACAGCGGCCACTGGTGTTGGCCTTACAAGACACCACCGGTCTGAGCTATAAACACGCGGTCTGTGACGAGCTGGGCGAAGTGAATTCTGCTAGCAGCAAACGCAGCTCCGCTAAAGGCAGAACGCTTTATGCACATTCGACTTTGATGTTGGATGCTGAGCGTGAATGTGTGCTCGGTTTAGCGAATCAACACTACTGGTTTCGTCAGGAAAAACAAAAGGATAGCAGCCACTCGCTACAATGCCGAGCGCGGGAAGAAAAAGAAAGTTATAAGTGGCAACGTGGCGCGGAAACACTGGCTAGCCGACTGGGTGACATGAGTAATGTCATCGATGTGTGTGACCGAGAAGCCGATATGTATGAATATTTGGGCTATCAAATTGAGCACCAGCACCGCTTTGTGGTGCGCTCGTCAGGTGACCGTAAGCTAGCGGGTGATGAGCTGAAGTTACGCGCCACGTTAGACGCGCTCGAGCCGGTGTGCAATTACCAGGTTCATATTGCGTCGAAAGGGGGCCGACCCGCCCGAGATGCAACGATTGCACTCAGCCATACTCAAGTCACCCTGCCTAAGCCGCAGCGGGCAACAGCACAAGACACCCTGACGCTTAACGTAGTGTATTGCCGTGAAATGTCGAACGGCATAAAAGACCCGCTGTGCTGGGTATTGTACACCACCGAGCCCTTGCCTGATGCGACTGCCGCACGCAAAATAGTCCGATATTATGAGTTACGTTGGCGGATAGAAGAGTTTCATCGGATCTGGAAAAGCGAAGGCACCCAGGTTGAAGAGCTGCGGATGCAGACCAAAGAAAACGTGCGTCGCACCGCGGTGATCAAAGCCTTTATCGCCGTGCGCCTACTGCAACTGAAAGAAATAGCACAGAACAGAGAAGAAGCGAAAACTATCTGTTGTGAGACGTTATTAAGCAGGGTCGCTTGGCGATTACTGTGGAATAAGACAGAGAAAAAAGCCTTTCCCGAGCAGGCACCGTCACTGCATTGGGCCTATTATGCCTTAGCGCGATTAGGCCGTTGGCATGACCGTTCAAGAAATGGTCGAGTAGGTACGCAAGCGCTTTGGCGAGGCTGGTTAACCCTGATGGATTATGTTGAATCCTACGAATATCTTAAAGAGATAGACGGGTGAGAGTCACCGCTATCTAAGTAACAAGGTCATTCAAGCAATTGTTTTATAAGATATTAAATGAATATTGACGCGGCCCAATTGCCGACTTTTGAACAAGAGAGTATCAGTAGACGGCACCGATAGACGACACAGTGGCGTGTGGCCGGATAAAGGGATCTTCTTCACCGACCATCACATAACAGGGATGTTATGTGTTTGAGCGTCACAGGGATGTGCTTGCAGCGTGTCGATGAAGAAGACCCTTTGTTCGGCAGTTATGCAGGGCGAGCCGACTAAATCATACATCTCATTTTTATTTATAATGCAATCAAAAGATGTGACTAAGTGACAGGCTGACGGCTGACAGCTGATCGCTCTTTCGGAGAAAGCTAATGAACATTGGTGAGGCGGCAAAACTCAGCGGCTTGTCGGCCAAGATGATCCGCCATTACGAACAGATAAAACTGCTTAAGCCTGCCGAGCGCAGCGCGGCGGGCTATCGGCAATATAATGCGCAAAGTATTGAAGTGCTTCAGTTTATACGTCAAGCGCGGGTGTTGGGTTTTTCCATCAACCAAATTGATGCTTTGTTAAGCTTGTGGCAAGACCCACAGCGTCCCAGCCGTGCAGTAAAAGAAGTGGCACAGCTGCATTTGCAAGAAGTGGAGCACAAAATGCGCGAGCTGGCGGCCATGCAAACCACCTTACAACAAATGATCAACGCCTGCCCCGGCGACGAAAACTCCCACTGCGCCATCCTCGAACAGCTCTCTAAGAAAACGCCGTAGGCCTTACGCCTGACGATTAAAGATAACCCTCCTCTTTTGTTGTGAGCTCTGCTTTTGACGTACCGCCTATGGCGTACAGCCTTATTTACGCCTTTGTCGTACAGCTAACGCTTAGCGGGCTTGACCTTCCCCTTATGGTAAGCCTTACACTCAGGCTATGATCGCCATTGAGGACTTCGCTTATGACCACCGCCCACCCTAACTCTCAGCCTAACTCTCGCCCACTATCGGCCTCCAAAAACGAGCAACAGATCCAGCTGCCGATTACCGGCATGAGCTGTGCATCTTGCGTGCGTCGTGTTGAGCAGGCCTTGCTGAAAACAACCGGCGTGACGGCGGCGAACGTTAATTTAGCCAGCGAAAAGGCCGACGTGAGTGTAACCGCAGGTACTTCAGCCGCGACATTAACCGACACCCTTACCAAGGCTGGCTATCAAACTCGTAGCGAACAGTTTGAGCTCACCATCATTGGCATGAGCTGCGCCTCGTGTGTGGGACGGGTCGAAAAAGCGCTACAACGTTTGCCCGGCGTGCTCTCGGCCAGTGTTAATTTGGCGGCAGAACGCGCACAAGTGAGTGCCTTGGTGGGTAATGTTGACCAAGCACAATTAGTGGCAGCCATTAAAAAAGCCGGTTACCAGGCTAAACCCATTTCTGCCGAGCGAGAAGATGATAATGCGCGCCACCAACAGGAGCTGCAAAGCTTAAAGCGTGACTTTGGTTGGTCGCTGGCGCTGACCCTGCCGGTTTTTATATTAGAAATGGGCGCCCACGTTATTCCCGGCATGGCGCAGTGGGTTGAAGCCACCTTAGGTCAAACGTTGAACTGGAGTATTCAATTTGTATTAACCACATTAGTGTTGCTGGGGCCGGGCCGACGTTTCTTACGCTTAGGGCTGCCTGCGTTATTCCGTGCCACCCCCGATATGAACTCACTCGTGGCGTTGGGTAGTTTATCGGCTTGGGGATTTTCGGTGGTGGTGTTATTTGCAGGGCATATTTTGCCCGCCGGCACTCAACATGTTTACTTTGAAGCGGCTGCCGTAATCATCACCTTGATTTTACTGGGCCGTTTGCTGGAAGCCAGAGCGAAAGGCCGCACTGGCGAGGCGATACAACGCTTGCTGAGCCTGCAGGTAAATACCGCAAGAGTGCAGCGCGATGGCGAAAGCCAAGAACTCCCTTTAAGCGAAGTACAAGTCGGAGACTGCTTATTAGTGCGCCCCGGCGAGCGCATCCCCTTGGACGGCACAGTGCAGTCTGGCAGCTCTTATGTGGATGAGTCGATGCTAACCGGCGAGCCAATACCGGTAGAAAAAAAGCAAGGTGACGACGTAGTGGGCGGCACCATTAACAAGAATGGCGCTTTAAGCATTACTACCACCAAGATCGGTAAAGACACCTTGCTGGCGCAAATTATTCACATGGTCGAGCAGGCCCAAGGTGCCAAGCTGCCTATCCAAGCATTAGTAGATAAAGTGACCGCCGTGTTTGTGCCGGTAGTGATGGCTATTGCGGCGCTAACGTTTGCGGTGTGGTTATGGTTAGGGCCGACACCGGCATTAAGTTTTGCCTTAATTAACGCAGTGGCAGTGCTGATTATCGCCTGTCCCTGTGCCATGGGCTTGGCCACTCCCACCTCCATTATGGTGGGCACCGGCCGTGCCGCCGAGCTAGGCGTGCTATTTCGCAAGGGCCAAGCCCTGCAAACGCTGCGCAACACTAAAGTGGTGGCGCTAGATAAAACCGGTACTCTTACCAAAGGCAAGCCGGAGTTAACCGACTTACAGGTCATGCCCGATTTTGATGAAGACGAAACGCTGGCGCTTATTGCCGCCGTTGAGCAGCATTCTGAGCATCCCATTGCCGAGGCAATAGTGGCTGCAGCCAAAGCGCGCGAGCTAACACTCGCCACCCCCGAAGATTTTCAGGCACTGTCTGGTCTCGGCGTTAGTGCGCAGGTAAGCGGGAAAAAAGTAGCCGTGGGGGCCGATCGTTACCTAACGCAATTAGGTTATGACTTAGCGGCCTTCAGTAACACTGCACAACAGCTAGGAACAGAAGGTAAAAGTCCGCTTTATGCGGCCATCGACGGCAAGTTAGCCGCCATTATTGCGGTAGCCGACCCCATTAAAGAAGGCACACCTGAGGCCATTAATGCCTTACATGCTTTAGGGCTGAAAGTGGCTATGATCACCGGGGATAACCGTCACACCGCACAGGCGATTGCCCGCCAGTTGGGTATTGATGAAGTAGAAGCCGAAGTCATGCCCGATGGTAAAGTGGCGGCCTTACAGCGTTTGCGTAAACAACATGGCCCGGTGGCTTTTGTGGGCGATGGTATTAATGATGCACCGGCACTCGCCGAGGCTGATGTGGGTTTAGCCATCGGCACAGGTACCGATATTGCGATAGAGGCGGCCGAAGTGGTACTTATGGGTGGCGACTTACGTGCCGTGCCTAATGCGCTGGCCATCAGTCAGGCCACACTGACTAATATCCGCCAAAATCTGTTTTGGGCGTTTGCCTACAACGCCTGCCTGATCCCGGTAGCCGCGGGGGTGTTATACCCCGCCTTCGGCATCTTACTTTCGCCGATGTTAGCCGCCGGTGCCATGGCCATGTCGAGCGTGTTCGTCGTCGCCAACGCCTTAAGATTGAAGCGCTTTAAAGCTTAAAATACAGCGCTTTATTTTGTAAACGCTGCTTCAACTAACTTGTTTTTTGAAGCTAATTAAGTAGCGTTTATGGCTGATACTTTATTAATCATGTACTCGGTCCTGCTTAATCATATCGGCGCACTTTTCACCAATCATGATTGAAGGAGCATTGGTATTACCGGACACAATCAACGGCATAATAGAAGCGTCGGCGACTCGGAGCCCCTTGATACCGTGAACTCTTAGTCTACTGTCGACTACCGCCATTTCGTCGCTGCCCATTTTGCAGGTACTGGTCGGATGATAAATGGTCTGACTGAAACGACGGGCTGCATCCAGTAACTGTTCGTCAGTCTGATACTGGCGACCGGGCACATGTTCATCGAGGATCACGGGCTTAAGTGCATCGGCTTCGGCAATGCGTCGAGCTACCTTGATGGCATTCACTGCCACTCGAAGATCTTCCTCTGCCGAAAGGTAATTCGCCTGAATTGAAGGATATTCATGGGGATCGGCACTTCGGATTTTTATAGTACCTCGGCTATGGGGGCGTAGCTGACACACGGAGGCGGTAAAGGCGGAGAAAGGATGTACACCTTCTCCGGGCTTGTCAGCACTAAGTGGTTGCATGTGAAATTGAATGTCTGGTCGATCTAGTCCGTCTCTAGACTGGGTAAATATACACACCTGACTGGCGGCCAGCGTCAGGGGCCCCGTTCTGGAAAACGCGTACTGTATACCTACCCCCAGTTTTTTTAACGGATTATTCACCTCATCGTTGAGTGTTTTACAACTAGTCTTGAATACAAGGCGTATTTGTAGATGGTCTTGCAAATTTTCACCAACTCCCGGCAAGGGGTGTAGGCAATCAACCCCCACTGATTTGAGATGCTCAGGCTCACCAACTCCCGAACACTGTAATATTTGCGGTGAGCCGATGGCACCGGCACTAAGTACGATTTCATGTCTTGCTTTGGCCTGCAAACGCTTACCTTTGTGCTCAAATTCGATGCCGGTAGCCTGTTTTCCTTCCAACAGAATACGGCGAGTATGTGCGCGGGTCAGTAAGGTTAGGTTGGGGCGTTTCAATGCTGGGCGCAAGAATGCTTTGGCGCTGCTGCAGCGCAAGCCCTTATAGGCGGTTTGCTGGAAATAACTTACACCTTCTTGTGTTTCCCCATTAACGTCTGGGTTGGCAGGGATGCCGATCTGCTGTGCCGCTTTAACAAAGCGATCGGCGATTTCTCTGCGTAAACGAAGATCGGATACCTTCAATGGGCCATCAACCCCGTGATAGGCATCGGCTCCTCGAGACTGACATTCGGACTTTTTGAAATACGGTAGTACTTCCTCATAGCTCCAGCCTTCGTTACCCATTGCAGCCCAGCCATCGTAGTCTTGATGCTGGCCGCGAATATACAGTAAGCCGTTGAGTGAGCTGGAGCCTCCGAGCACCTTGCCCCTGGGCCACTGTAGTTGTCTACCATCAATACCCTGATCCGGATCGGTAACATAGCACCAGTCAGTAGAGGGGTTATGCATGGTCTTAAAGTAACCTACTGGAATGTGTATCCAAGGGTTCCAGTCACGTCCTCCAGCCTCTAACAGTAATACACTGACCTGCGGATCTTCAGTGAGTCGATTGGCCAGCACACATCCTGCCGAGCCTGCGCCTACAACAATATAGTCGAACTCTCCAAAAACCTTATCTTTATCTAGAGACATAACACACCACCAAGAAACGATACGATTATTATCAAAATAGTCACTTTTAACGCTATATCAAGATAAATTTGATATTTATTGTTAAGTTTTTGTTGTTGGTTGGGTTGGTTGTGACGCTGTAAAAAGCTAATTTTGGTTGGAGTGTACTTCCTTAATAAAATAAACCTAATTTAAGGTGTTGATTGATATGGTTATTTCTGTTTTCGATTCATTGGTTATCAAAAAAGTTGATGTTAATGTTGACGTTGATGGTTTTTGATACATATAGTTACGGTTGTTGCCTTTATGTAACAGCTTCTTTAAATCATGTAGACAAGGACGAGGTCACTTATGAAGATTACTCCAATTATTTTGTCGTCGGTGGTACTGATGATGTCGGTCAATACGGCTGCGGTGGCTGACTATTCAGGCCCCAAGATCAAAATGAAGCTTGCTCATCCAGCTCCTCCCGGTAGCCACATTACTGTGGCCTACAAGAAATTTGCCGATCTGGTTAAGGAAAAATCAGATGGCAAGATCAAGGTGCAGCTATTCCCTGGTTCTATATTGGGTAGTGATAGAGTGATGATTGAAGGCGCACAGAGAGGAACGTTAGAAATTGGTGTTAGCTCAACTCCGAACCTTGCCAGTTTTACTCCTCTTTACCAAGTGTTTGATTTGCCTTATATCACCAGCCCCAAATATCAGGAAAATTTGTATAAGTCGCTGGATAAAGGCGGCCCTCTGAACTCCTACTTGGAGAAAGTTGCACATGACATCGCCCTGCACCCTATAATGTATGCAGAATATGGTTATCGTAATTTTGTGTCCAAAGATAGACCACTGAATGGTCCTGATTCACTCTCCGGTCTGAAAATGCGGACTACAGACTCACCTGTTGATGTGGCCGTAGCCAAGTCTCTAGGCGCTAATCCTGCACCCATTTCTTGGGGGGAGGTCTATACGGCCTTGCAACAAGGCACTATAGATGCAGAAGGTAATACCTTCGACCTCATGTATGGTGCTAAGCATCATGAGAACTTGAAGTACGCGGTAACTTCGGCTCATAACTATGGCATGCAGGTGGCCCTTGCGAACAAGAAATGGTGGGACGGATTGCCCGAGGAAGCCCAGCAGCTGATTGAAGAAGCCTCTCAAGAAGCGGTAACTTATCAACGCACCGTGGCCTACCCAGAAGATCAAAGAAAATCGCTTCAGGGAATGCTCGATGCTGGTGTCAGTATTCATGAGGTTACCGAGGAAGAGCTGGCAGAATATCGTCAATTGACCAAGCCGGTATTTGATGAGTTCGCCGCCAAGCTTCCAGCTGAACTGATTGAATTAGTTCAGGATACTCAGCAGTAACACTCCGACTCACTTGAACAATCACTCGAATAGCGGAAACTTTTCGTTTCCGCTAGTGGGTATTACTTTGGAATATGAACCCGGAGCTGCTGTATGGAAACCGTAAAAACACATAGAGAGCAGGCTAAAGAAAAACAGGCTTCTTATTTTGATGTTGCCACTAAACATTTTGAAAAGCCTTTCCTGTTTATCGGTTTGATGTTGATGATCGTCATCATCAATTACCAAACATTTTTTAGGTACTCTATCTCTGCCGTGTTAAATCTGATTGGCACCCCAGAATTTGAACAGTTATTCGGGGCTTGGGTAGATATCGAAGGGTTACGTCTCAGTATTAAGGATGCCGTTGGCTGGGGAGTTTGGACCGAAGAGCTGGCTCGTTATATTTTTATCTGGATATCTTACCTAGCCGTTTCTATCTCGATTATTTCGAGAGGTGGTATACGTGTCGATGTAATTCATAATAAATTGTCTAAACGCTATCAAGATATTCTTTGGCTGGTAATTGACGGTTGTACTCTTGTTTTGGTGTTTTTGTTTGCCTTTATGGGGCTGGGTTATGTGGAAATGCAGCTGGCCATGCCACAAACAACACCTGCGCTACAAATCGGATACTATATCCCCTATCTGATTTTACCCATCGGCTTTGGGCTAATGAGTCTGCGTACACTGCAGTCCTTGTGGCGTCAGAGTCGGGGTATGAGTATTTTCGATATCTGTATAGGATTAGTGGCTCCAGCCATTATTTTTGCACCGGTATTGTTATCCGATGAATGGAGTGCCTCGCTGTTATTGTTCGGATATTTCACGTTATTTTTATTGATGGGAATACCCATTGCCTTTGCGTTAGGTCTGTCCGGGCTGGTGACGGTACTGGGTGCTGGCACCCTGCCGGTGGACTATTTGGCTCAAATTGCTTTTTCTTCTATCGACTCTTTCCCCATCATGGCCATTCCTTTCTTTATTGCGGCAGGGGTATTTATGGGCGCCGGAGGCTTATCCAAGCGGCTGCTGGCATTGGGGGATGAGCTGGTCGGTGCTTTACCTGGTGGTATGGCGTTGACCAGTATTATGACGTGTATCTTTTTCGCATCCATTAGTGGCTCAGGCCCCGCTACGGTAGCCGCCATCGGTTCTATTACTATTCCGGCTATGATAGCTCGAGGGTATGATAAATATTTTTCTGCCACTGTGGTGGCTTGTGCTGGGGCGATTGGGGTGATTATTCCGCCGAGTAACCCCTTTGTGGTTTACGGGGTATCGGCTCAGGTGTCGATTGGTAAGCTGTTTCTAGCCGGCATCATTCCTGGTTTGATCATGGGGGTCGCTCTTATGATCGTCGCCTATGTAATTTCTAAGAAAAACGGTTGGTATGGTGAGGTGCGCGAGCGTTCTCTAAAAACCTTCATGTACTCAGCTTGGCAGGCCAAGTGGGCATTGATGGTGCCAGTGATTGTGTTGGGTGGTATCTATGGTGGCATCATGACACCAACAGAGGCTGCTGCCGTTGCCGCCTTGTATGGACTGTTCGTGGGTCTGTGCATTCATAAAGAATTAACCTTTCGCAATCTCTGGTCTGCGACTCAGGATGCTGCCGGTATTTCATCTATCATTATACTGTTGATGGCGATGGCGACCATCTTCGGTAATATCATGACCATTGAACAGATCCCCGAGAGTATCGCCGAGCTGATTCTTTCGATAACCTCGAACAAGTTTCTGATCCTAATAATGATAAACATCTTTCTGTTGTGGATTGGTGTTTTCATGGAGGCCTTGGCAGCCATTGTTATCCTGACTCCTATACTGTTGCCTTTAGTTCTGGCTGTGGATGTGGACCCGATTCACTTTGGGGTGATGATGGTTATGAACTTGGCGATTGGTTTTGTTACACCTCCGGTAGGCGTTAACCTGTTTGTTGCCAGTGGAATTGCCAAGGTCAGCATCGGTGGTCTGGCTAGACATATTTGGGTTTATCTGCTGGTGATGATCGCTGTATTACTGCTAATTACCTATGTTCCAAGTATTTCATTGCTTCTGTTGTAATGCCGCGCTTGATAAAAGCGGAGCCTGATGGCTTCGCTTTTATATTTTTTAAGGTGTAACCCTAAGGAGTGCTCGTGACCGTAAGTATCAGCAGTGTAGCAAGAGTATGTCAGCTAATGGTGGACCAGCTCATGGCTGATGAAGGTCAGCCTGTGTGTTTGGCAGCCGTTGATCATAATGGATCGTTGATTTATTTCTATCGGATGGATGATGCGCCCGAACGCTTGATCAATATTGCAATCGGAAAGGCTTATACGGCGGCGAGGATGGGCGTGTCGACCGCCATGTTTAGGGATAGGTTAATCAATGAAAACTTATCAATGGCCGACTTTCTGGATGAAAAATTTACGTCACTTCCTGGTGGGGTACCGCTGTTTAATCAGCTGCAGTTGATTGGTGCGGTTGGTGTTAGCGGACGAGCACTGGAAGATGATGTGTTACTTTGTCAGCAGTTCGCGGAGTGTATCCAGATGTCCCTATGATAAACTGTTTGAAAATTCATTCAGGAGGGCTCATGAGTACATCAGTCAGTGCAACCAATTCAACGTTGCTTCGTGCTTTTGCCTTGATCGAGGAAATACTCAAGGAAGACCGGGCGACCACGGTAGCTGATTTATGTCAGCGCCTTGATGTGCCCAAGCCAACGGTTCACCGTATTATCAGCCAACTGGAGCAGGAAGGCCTGTTACAAAAAGAGCCCGACAGTCGCCACCTCAGCCCAGGGCCGCGCTTGAGAAAAATGGCCTTAAGTGTACTTGCTCAACGTAGTGTAGGAGCTCCGAGACGGGCGGTATTGCAGAAATTAGCCGCGGAGTTAGGAGAGACTTGTAATATTACCTTGCTGGATGGCCATGAGCTGGTCTACTTCGAGCGAGTTGAAACCAACTGGCCGGTACGTATACAGTTACCACTCGGCTCGCGTATGCCACTACATTGTACTGCCAGTGGCAAATTGTTTCTGGCGTTAATGCCACTGCACCGCCGCAAAGCTCTACTTGCCAGTTTACCTCTGGATGTTCACACCCAGAATAGTATTACTGACCGAGAGTTGCTGGAACAGGAAATGGAGAAAATTGCCGACAATACCTTGAGTACCGACAATGAAGAATTGATTGACGGCATGGTAGCCATTGCCGTACCCATTTATGATGAGGTAGGGCAGGTTCGCGCTACGTTGGCCGTGCATGCTCCTACTATTCGCAAGCCACTGTCCAGCCTAATGGAATATGCGCCTACCCTGCGCCGAGCTGCTGCACAGTTGCAGGCGGTACTGGACTTATAGCCCTAACCTTACCAGTATGACATGAGGGTAGGGCATCATTATTCTACTGCTTACGCTTGTAACTGTGCCATTATTTTGGCCAGTAACTTGATGCCAGGCTCGATTCTTTCGAGAGGAATCGCCGAGAGGCCAATCTTCAAGTAGTTTTTCGGCAGGTGACTACCAAAATGGTAGCTATCGGCGGAGATCAACAACAATCCCTCTTTTGCCGCTAGTTCTTTTAGTTGCCCAGCATCGATATGCTCGGGCATCTCCAGCCAACAAGAAGATCCGCTGATGGGAGAGCTTATGCAGTCGGGTAGGTGCTGCTTTAGCGCCTGCGCTAAACACTCTCCTCGCTCTTGGAATGCCCGAGCCAATTTTCGCAATAGCGCATCATGGTAGCCTTGGGCTAGAAATAGCGCGACTGCGCGCTGGTTATTGAGCGGTGGGTGACGCAACATCAATTGGCGAAGGTTACGGGCTTCTTGAATCAAGGTTCTTGGGCCGACCATAAATCCCATGCGTAATCCCGGTGCCAGGGTTTTGGATAAGCTCCCGATATAAAGTACCCGTCCGGTCTTATCCAAGCTCTTTAGGGCTGGTGTTGGATGGGTATCAAAGTTCATTTCCATTTCATAGTCATCTTCAATGACGATGAAATCTTGTTGTTGAGCGGTTTCTAATAATGCGAGTCGTCGTGCCAGTGGCATGGTGACTGTGGTTGGGCACTGGTGACTAGGGGTCAGGTAGACGACGTCACATTCATCCAGTTGCTCATTAACTATTATACCTCCCTCATCGATACTCAGGCTTTTTACTTGGGCATTGAATACTTGGGCGATATGACCGGCACTAACATAACCAGGGTCTTCGATGCCGAAACAGGATTCGCTATCCAGCAGTAACTGAGCCAGAAGATAGATAGCCTGCTGCGAACCTACAGTGATCAGAATCTCCTCACTACTTGCCTGTATACCGCGGCTGGGCAGAATGCGTTTCTGTAACTGCTCTATTAATAGAGGGTCATCGCTGTCGTAACGATCTGAACTCCAGTCACGGATAGCCTGCACGCTGACGGCATCTCTCCAACATTTACGCCAGCTATCAATAGGAAATAGGCTGGTGTCTAGCTGACCGTAAACAAAGGGGTATTGATAGCTTTGCCAAGAATGAGATTGGCTAGCATTGGGCTGATGGCGGGGGTTTACCTTAAGGCGCTCAAGCCAGCTTATCTCGCTAATATTAGCATCAGTAGCGAGTGCTAATGTATCTCGGTTACTTTTGAGGTTGTGGCCAGAAAATTGATCATTAACATAATAGCCGCGGCGCTCACTGGATATAAGGTAACCGTCTGAGACCAATTCATCATATACCAACACTATGGTATTGCGCGCTACATTCAGGTTTTTGGCCAAACTACGACAAGAAGGGAGAGGTTTGTCTGAGAGCAAAAAGCCACCTAATATAGCACTGACTAAGTGTTCTCTGACCTGCTGCTGCAGAGTTGCCTGACCGTCTCTGTCCAAATGGAAAAGTGCCGACATCCTGTGGCCTCCGTAATGAGCTGTTAGTGAGCGCGTTAGGTATTGATAAAACTTATAAGTAATGCCGCTTAACAGGTGTGGTTCTGCCGTCATTCCCGCGAGGGTGACGAGAAAGAAAAGTGAGCCCCTGAATCAACATAAGTTATGCCGGACTGCTTAGTAATATCTCGCTAAGTAATACGGCGTAACTCATGTGGGTCCTGTCGTCAATCCCAACCTCGCTTACGCGAGGGTGGCGTTCCTTCGTGAGAATGACGCCGAGCAGAACCATACCTGTTATGCGACATTACGCTTTTTATATTATAATTTCAGGGTTTTTTAACTCAACTTTAATATAAATATAATTATTTTCTTATTAAATGATATGTTTTGTATCACTTATAGCCAAAATCCTAACAGCATGAATACGGGGATTAGCATCAGTACTGGGCAACGCAAGGTGCGCAGGGCCAGTAAGCCGATGGCGGCGGCCGCTAGAGCGGGGGCGTTAGTCACACTACTAACAAAAAGCGGCTGATATAAAGCCGATAGCAACAAGCCGACTACGGCGGCGTTAATACCGCGCACGGCACCTGCCAAAATAGGTTTAGAGGCTAATGCATGCCAGCTATTTTGTAAGGCTAATACCAATAAAAATCCCGGTAAGAAAATACCAAAGCTGGCGGCCAATGCGCCTAATATAGGAGCAGAAGGATACAGCTCGGCCCCTAAAAAACTGGCCAAACTAAACATCGGGCCTGGCATCGCTTGGGCGGCACCGTAACCGGTTAAAAATACATCCTCAGAAAGCGTTTCGGGTAGCGTGCTCTGTAACAGGGGCAGCACCACATGACCACCTCCAAACACCAAGCTACCTGCCTGATAAAAGTCGGCAAAAATGGCGGCAGTATCCGTTAGGCTCAGTAAGGGCATTAGCACCAATAAGCCAAAAAACAGCAGCAAAAACGGCCAGTTTACGCCCAGCGCTTGAGTGTGTTCGGCGGGCTCTACTTTGAGTAAGGCGATACCCACCAGAGCTGCAGCGACTAAGACTATGAATTGAGTTGCAAGGCCGGGGAACAGCCATAATAAGGCGGCGCTTAGCACCGCCAAGATAAGTGTGTTTTGCTGGCTGCAAAATTGCTTAGCCATAGACAGTACTGCATCTGCGACCACCACCACGGCAAACAGCTTGAGTCCGGTGACGATGGCCAACGCCGCAGGCTGGCTGGCCCAGGTGTTGCCTGCCAATGCCAAGCCCAGCATCAATAAAAAAGAGGGCAGGGTAAAACCAATAAAAGCCGCTAAGGCGCCAAAAAGCCCAGCACGCTGATAACCCAGCGCGAACCCCAACTGACTGGACGCCGGTCCCGGCAGAAACTGACAAAGTGCTAAGGTAGAGGCAAAGCGGTCTTGGGGAATCCAGCCGAGTTTGTGAACGAAGTGACGCTGAAAATAGCCGATATGAGCGGCGGGGCCACCGAAGCTTATCCAACCTAATTTAAAAAACTGCCAAAATACCTCAAACATAGCCTTTACCTTTCATCGATTTAACTGGCTCTATCATAACCGTAGTAAATGTAGTTCTCATGACTAATTGATAGTAAATATTCTGATTAATCTGCTTCTAAGCGATACTTTTTATACTATTGTTTAACCGAATAAAGCGTGCGACAACATAGGTCATAACATATTTCACAAGTGTCGTTTAGTTGCACAATTGAGTCTATACTTTGACTGGTTATTCACCCAAAGAAGGACAAAATCATGGTTAAAAAGATAATGGCAATCTTGATGGTAGTCGGTTTGGTTGGCGGTATGGCTGGGTGTAATACCTTTGCTGGTGCCGGTAAAGACATTCAGCGTGGCGGTGAAGCGGTAGAAGGTGCTGCACGCGATGTACAGAACTAAAGGTAACAGAGCTTAAGCTTAAGTTTATCGCTATAAGCGACCAGCCAAAAAACACCGAGCCTATGCTCGGTGTTTTTTATTTAAGCGAAACGCTGCTCTAAATAGGCAATAATATCGTTGGACTCATACATCCAGCGAACTTCGCCGTGCTCAGTTATACGCAAGCAAGGCGACTTAACGCGTCCGCCGCCAGCTTCTAATTCATCCCGATAGGGCGAGCCAGGCTGTACATTACGCAACTCTATGGGCAGGTTCAGCTTGTGCATATTTCTGCGTACTTTTATGCAGAAAGGGCACCGCGGCAGTTGATATAGCGCCAACTCGGTGCAGGCGTTATCCACAGCACGCTGTGCTTCTGCTGAGCGCTGCATTTTGGTGGGGCGAGTAATTAAATCGCCCAACTGCCAAATACCCCCAATCCCATTACGTAATACTTTTACTAGCATGACGGATCCCTTGTTTGATGATTATCTAACAAGGATTGTATCTGAAAACGATGCGACTTTTTGCTATTACTTTTATGTGCTAAAGCCGCTAGCCGATTCCATTATGCGCTTAGCTCTTGCCATTACTGGGGTGTCGACCATATTGCCGCTTACGGCTACTACTGCCCCTTTTTCTCGTTGCTCAGCATCCAAAATATGTTTTGCCCAAGATATTTGTGCGCTAGTGGGAGTAAGTGCTTTTTGTGCAGGAATAACTTGGGCGGGGTGGATCAGCAAGAAACCACTAAAGCCTAAACGCATGCCTTGACGAGCATAATCGGTTAGCCCTTTGGCGTCATAAAGCGCGGTAAAAATAGCATCAATCGGCGCACCCAAACCATGAACTCGTGAACACATCACCAGCTGGCTACGAGCATATAAAAAAGCCGACTCATCCAGAGGCTCACTGGCGGGAGGGGGATAGTCCATGCCTAAGTCGAGGGCCAAATCGAGTTTGCCAAACAATAAGCGAGACACACCAGAGACGGCTGCAATCTCATTAAGCCGAGTAAAGGCGAGGGCAGATTCAATAAAGGGTAACAGGGGTTTGTCGCAGATATTTGCCAATTCTGCCAACGCAGTGGGGTCGTCGGCTTTAGGTACCACAATGCCGGCTACGGCCGCAGAGCGACACAGATTAGTATCTTGGCTAAACCAAGGGCTACCGGTGGCATTAATGCGGATAAGTACTGAGTTGGCGGGCTGTTCGTCTAGCCAAGCACTAAGCGTACTACTGGCGGCATCTTTTTCTGCTGCGGGAACGGCATCTTCTAAGTCGATAATGATGGCGTCGGCTCCACTGGCCAATGCTTTATCGAAGCGTTCCGGCCGGTTGGCCGGAACGAATAGCAGTGTTTGCAGCGCATTAATGTCCATAAAACCCCCTGTTGGCTTGGGCTAATTAGCCCACAACTGTATAACGGAGACTTCTATTTAAACCAGTGCACTAGTGCTGTAAACCGCCAGAGTTAGATTGTGAGATCTGGGTACGGTTACAGGCTCTGATGGGGGCCAAATACCTCATAATGCAGGCGATCATCACTAATACCCCAACCGAATAATGTTTCTTTAACCATCGCCATAAAGGGCAGCGGGCCGCAGAAATAATAATGAGCGTCTGCGTTGGCTATGCTGTCTTTTAACTGGCTCAAGTCCATGATGCCTTTGGCGTGATAATGCTCGGCGGGTTGATCGCTTGCTCCGGGCTCGCGATACCATACATGAGTGGTTAAATTGGCATTGGCTTGGCGTAAGCCTTGAATGTGCTCTTTAAAGGCGTGTTGGGCACCATTTTCACAAGCATGCAGCCAGTGAATGTTGGCTCTATGCTCATGCTTGATTAACTGGTCGAGCATGGCGCGCATAGGGGTTTGACCTACGCCACCAGAGATTAATACCACAGGGGTGTCAGCACTCACTTCCATAAAGAAGTCACCTGAAGGCGGTAGCACTTGCAGGGTATCGCCTATGTGTACTTCGTCGTGCATAAAGTTAGACGCCACACCATTGGGTTCGCGCTTAACGGCAATGCGGTAGTCTTTGCCATTAGCCGCTTGGCATAAGGAATATTGGCGAGTTTCTTTATGGGCGAGTTTTGGACTAACTAAATGTAGGTTGAGGTATTGGCCTGGCAAAAAGTTAGCCACGGTATTGCCGTCTTCTGGGGCTAACAAGAAGCTGGTGATCAGCTCACTTTCTACCTGTTTTTCTTTGACTACAAAATTGCGATAGCCACGCCAGCCGCCGTCTTTCTGCTCACTTTGCTGATACAGCTGCTCTTCACGGCCAATAAAGAGGCCGGCTAGCGCGCCGTAGGCTTGTGCCCAAGCGTCAATCACTTCAGGCGTAGCCGCATCGGGTGCTAATTCTTTAATGGTTTCTAATAGGTGATGACCCACGATGTCGTATTGCTCAGGTTGTATAGAGAAACCGGTGTGCTTTTGGGCGATGCGCTCAACTGCACTGCTTAATACGGCTGGGTTATCGATGTTTTTGGCATAGGCTAATACGGCAGAAAATAACGCAGCAGGCTGGCGGCCAGAGGCTTGATGGCTGAGGTTGAACACGTCTTTCAGTTCGGGGTTGTCACGAAACATACGTTTGTAAAAGTGCTCGGTTAGCGCCGTGTTGGCAGATTCGAGTAATGGAACGGTGCTTTTTACGATCTCTCTAGTGCGACTATCCAGCATGATTAACGCCTCATAATGTGTATTTGTAATGCAACTTAAGGTGTATTTTATAGTGTCATTTGATTTGCATCAATGAAAAATTACATTTTTGTGCTCAATCCCTTCGGGCAGCGGTACGCTTTACGCGGTAAGCTATTAGAAAAACCAAGGCACGCGGCTAAAGCAGTGCCTAAAAAAACCGAACCCCGTAATTGTTTGGTAATTGAACTTAACTTACGGCGTATAGCGTAAGGCGTACAGCTTATATATAGGATATGTGTGAATGACGGGAAGTTCTCGATTACAGCAAGTGTTGGCGTTAATTGACGCCGAAAATCGCCAAGATCCCAACCAAGAGCAAGCGGATGGACAAACGTGGCCCAAAGAATATTTGTATAGTGTGCGTATGAGCGCTAAGCAGGCCGAGTTTGCGCCCAATGCCAGCGAACTGCTGCAAATAGCGTGTCGCGCCCAGCATATAAAACGTTGGCATATTGCTCGAGCCAGCTACCCCATGGATCGAGCCGGTTATAAGCGCTGGCGCACCGATCTTGGGGCGTTTCACGGCGATTTTACCGCCGAGTTAATGGCCAAGGTGGGTTATGGTGACGTTGAGCAACAGCAAATAAAAGACTTATTACTGAAAAAGCAGCTTAAGCGTGATCCACAAGTGCAGGCATTAGAAGATGTAATTTGCTTGGTCTTTATGGATTTTTACTTGGCCGACTTTGCCACTCGCCACAGTGAAGAAAAGCTAATCGATATTATCCAAAAAACCTGGGGAAAAATGTCGCCAGCAGGCCAAGCGGCAGCACTGCAGTTATCACTAAGCCCAGCCGTGCAGGTACTGGTAAGTAAGGCCCTTAATAAGAATTAGGGACTAGGGATTAGGGATTAGGCACGTCCTAAGAACCCTTTATCGTCTCCCTCGCGAAGGCGGGGGTCCAGTGCCTTTGCAAGTGATTCGCAGTCTGACAGTTCTGTGTTACAAGTCCTGGATTCCCATCTCCGCCTACGCGAGGATGACGTTCCTTCTCGGGAATGACGACTGAACTACAGGCATTATCTATCAGTATCTCGAATGACAAAAAAGCAGGGAGTTCCTTGAGTTAGGAAACAAGGATACTTACCATAACCGCATAGCTAAAAGCATATGAGCCTTATATAGAAACTATATGGAGGGCATATGATCAAGTAATGTTAATTTTATGTAAATAAAGGTCGTTGTTCAGATATATAAATCTATAAAGGGAATGAATAACATGAGGGAGTGGAACCTATGAATGCGATTGTTCTAGCTATTTTAGTGATGGTAGCGCTGTGTTTGGCTCGGGTGTCTATTGTATTTTCGCTGGTGGTTGCCGCTCTAGTGGGCGGGCTCTGGGCAGGAATGTCGGTAGACCAGGTGATCGATGCTTTTAACGAAGGATTAGGCAGCGGCGCAACCGTGGCGCTAGCTTATGCCACCTTGGGTGCCTTTGCCGTGGCGCTGTCGCGCACCGGTATTACCGATTTGGTAGCCAGCAAGGCTCTGAGTTGGGTTGGCTCTCGGCGCGATCCGGGCCAGCTGAGCAGCGTAAAGTGGTTTATATTCGGTGCTTTGCTCATCATTGGTGCCGCCTCCGGTACCGTGGTACCGGTTCATATCGCTTTTATTCCCATTTTGGTTCCGCCTCTGTTGGGGCTGATGAGTATGTTAAAGCTGGATCGACGTGCAGTGGCGTGTGTGATTACCTTCAGTATCACCATCATGTACATGACCGCGCCGGTAGGGTTTGGCACCATCTTCCTCAACGATATTTTGACCAACAGCGTCAATCAGGCCGGTAACGAACTGGGCATGTTCGTCACACCATCTATGGCACCCAGGGCTATGTTGTTACCCGCACTGGGCATGCTGCTCGGACTGCTGGTGGCGGTATTGTTCAGCTATCGTAGCCCACGGGAATACCAGCAACAGGCGGTGTCAACCGTCGATAGCAGCAAGAAACAAACCAAACTCAGCCGTAAGCAACTGTTCATGATTTTGGCCGCCGTCGTTGGTGCTTTAGTAGTACAGCTAATGACAGGTTCTATGGTGCTAGGTGGTTTGCTGGGCTTTGCTTTGCTGTCGATGAATGGCCTGTTCAAGTGGAAAGATCAGGACGATGTATTTACTCAAGGCATGCGACTGATGGCGCTGGTGGGGTTCATCATGATTGCCGCCTCTGGTTTTTCCGGCGTAATGAAGGCCTCGGGAGCCATCCCTGAACTGGTAGCCGGCTCAGGTGCGCTAATTGGCAATAGCCCCGGGTTGGCGGCGCTGGTTATGCTGCTGGTAGGGCTCTTTATTACTATGGGCATCGGCTCTTCATTCTCGACCATTCCCATTATCGCCGCTATTTATGTGCCGTTGGCGATAAGCTTTGGCTTCTCACCGCTGGCAACACTGGCGTTGGTGGGTACCGCCGGGGCGCTGGGGGATGCCGGTTCGCCCGCGTCCGACTCTACTCTAGGGCCAACCGCCGGGCTGAACGCAGACGGTCAGCATGACCATATTCGTGACTCGGTGATCCCTACTTTTATTCATTACAACATTCCGCTGATGATCTTCGGCTGGATAGCGGCTCAAGTGTTGTAAGCCGTAAGCCGTAAGCCGTAAGCCATAAGCTATACGTTAGTAAGTAGTAAATCAGACCGAGAAACCCTGGATTCAGAAATGAACTCAGGGTTTTTCGGTTTTTTATGGTCGCCAGTGCGGATTGCTAGCCACTTGGTCGAGAAACAGCTGGGCGGGTATGGAGAGCGGAAATTCGCGGGAGTGAGCCAATACCACTCGCTGAGGCGGAAACTCATCCTGCAGCGGTCGACAGGCCAGTGGCGCGCCATCGTAGCTTTGATCGCCAGCCGGGCGAGTGCAAGACAGTGCCACGCCATGCCCGTGAGCGACTAATCCCCGCTGCATCTCAAACGAAGCGGTAGTGTGGATATGAGCGGGTTGCAGATCCTGATGCCAGAATAGCGACATGAAATACTCTTGGGTTAGCGGCATATCCTGCAGTATCAGGGGCTCTTTCGCTATCTCTGCCAGTCTCAGGGTCTGTTTTTCGGCAAGCTTATGGCCAGCAGGTAATAGGGCGTAAGGCCGCAACTCGTCCAATATTTGGCTATCTACTTCTTGCGGTAACCCCAGCTGATAGCTTAGCGCCAGTTCGGCCTGGCCCTTTTTTAGAGCCAGTTTAACTCCCGCTAAATCCTGCTCTTGCATTATTACTCTTATTTTTGGGTAACGGCGCTCGAACTCGCTGACCAATCTAGGTAGATAATAGGGAGCTATATCTCGAAAACAGCAAATGACCAGTTGCCCCTCTACTTCGGTCTCGTCCTGTTGCAGCCGGGCTAGCAGGTTATGAGATAAGGTGAGGATCTGGCGGGCTTCTTTAAGCAGTCCCTCTCCTCTTGGCGTGAGGCTGACTCCCTGACCGCGATGGCGCTGAAACAGTGGCTGGTTTAGTAAGCTTTCCAGCTGATGAATGGCTATGGATACTGAGGGCTGAGATACATGTAATGCTTCGGCAGATTTGCTGATGCTGCCGTGCTGGGCCACGGATACAAAATAACTAAGTTGACGAAAAGTGAAGGGGATAGTCATTTATCTATATACCCTATATGTAAATTGTATTCATATTCTATGTGCGGAGAGTGTTAAAGTCGATTTGAACTTAATTCAAGGGAAGGGGAGCAGCATGACTACGCCTGTAGCTTTAGAACAGTGGCTGACACAAGAACAAAAAATTGCCTATGAGCGCGATGGAGCCATCCTTATTAAGGGTGTCTTTAAAGATTGGATTGAGACCTTGCGCGCGGGCTTCGATAAGGTGTTGAACGATCCTAGTGAGCATGGTCGTGAAAACGTTACCAGCACCGACACCGGGCGATTTTTTGAAGATTACTGCAACTGGCAGCGTATTCCCGAGTTTAAACAGTGGATTGAGCAGTCGCCAGGTGCGGCTATTGTCGGCGAAGCCACCGGTTCTGCACAGGTGCAGACGTTTCATGATCATATTCTGGTAAAAGAACCCGGCACCTCAAAGCCAACGCCTTGGCACCAAGACTTGCCTTATTACTGTGTTGAGGGCGAGCAAACCGGTAGTTATTGGATACCACTGGATCCCATTACCCCAGAGAATGCCCTGCAGGTAGTGTTGGGGTCTCACCGCTGGCCCAAGCTGGTGCGACCAAGCAAGTGGTCAACGAATGCTTCTTGGTATGAAGAAGACAGCCACTTCATGGATATGCCGGACGTCGATAGCGGTGATTTCGACATTATGATCCCCGAGATGGAGCTGGGCGATGCCCTGCTGTTCAACTTCAAGACGGTACACGGTGCGCCGGGTAATCAGACAATGAACCGCCGCCGAGCCTTCTCTACTCGGTTTATGGGCGACGATGTGCGTTATGTAGATCGTGGTGGCGCCACCTCCCCGCCTTTTGACGGTATTAACCTGAAAACGGGTGACAGAATGCGTGAAGATTGGTTCCCTGTAGTGTGGCAGCGTTAAACAGTTATCTATAAATCATAAAAGCCCGCCATTTGGCGGGCTTTTGCATTTAACATCGGTTATTAGCGACTAACTACCAAAGAAGTGTCTACTGAGGGCGGCGGCAAGAATGCCGGCGGTAATGGCGGGTAGCGGTTTCTTTAATACCAACATGGTGAGCGCGGTAGCAAGCAAGGCGGCGCGTGCACCAATGTCACCATTAATGGCCATGGGGGTGAGAATGGCCACCAGTACCGAACCGGACATGGCGCTAATAAATTGATGTACTCGTTGGCTAATGGGAATAAACGACATCACAAATACGCCGCCCAATCGGGTAGCCAGTGTGACTAGTGCCATAACGAGAATAATAAGTAAGGTGCCGTTACCGGCGATGGCGAGTGTCATTGTTTATCTACCTCACTCTTTTCTATCTCGCTTTTCTCCATCCAGAACGCGCCCAATAGGCCACCGGACAGTGCGCCCACCACTACATGGCTATTGGCGGGCAACCACCAGTAGGCCACCATGGCTGAGCCGCCTGCCACACACCAAATAATAAGTATGCGCCAATTTTTACGTCCACCTAAAGTCATAGCCAGTAAGAAGCAGCCCAGCACCATGTCTAGTCCGATGCTAAACGGGTCTTCAATAGCGCTACCAAAATACAAGCCCACCCAAGTGCCAATCATCCAACATGACCAAATGGCCAGCCCACCGCCAAACAGAATGCCCAGAGCGCGCTCGCCTTTATGAAAGCCTTGCATAGCCATGGCCCAGTTAGCATCGGAGGCCAGCAACATAATGCCATAACGTTTAGCGGGCGGCAGATAGCGCAACCAAGGATAGAGCGTGGCGCCCATTAGCAGGTGGCGGGCATTAATAGCGAAGGTGGTAATAATTAGCGGCACTAATGGTA
Source organism: Oceanisphaera ostreae (assembly GCF_042676125.1). Lineage (NCBI taxonomy): Bacteria > Pseudomonadati > Pseudomonadota > Gammaproteobacteria > Aeromonadales > Aeromonadaceae > Oceanisphaera > Oceanisphaera ostreae. The sequence continues at coordinate 437 of NZ_JBHTJS010000013.1, read as the reverse complement.
CTTGTGTACCCCACATTTCGAGGGCGGCAAACTGCGAAGTACCGGCAAACACTAACGCACTCATCAGCACAATCGCGTTGTCGCTTAGCCCTTCTTGAGAGGCAGCTAGCCCAAAGGCGAGGCCAAAAGCACCCACAAAAATAGACAGGGGTAACAGCTGTTTAAAGCCAAGCCAAGTGTCGGCGGCCTCAAGTTTGGCTTGTGCAGCATAGGTGTCCATAAAGTCACGGGGCTCATACGTTTAAGGGCCGTTAAGAATAGCATTATGCGCACACAGGGGCGAGCTTAGGCGCTGCGCGCAATGTTGAGTTGTGAATGCTTAGTGTTGAGTGAAGTGCATAGTAAATACTGAAAGGGACGACATAACAACAGTAAGCGCCCTTAAATCAGCATCTATTAACCCAACTTATCCAGCATCACACTAATACCTCTCATTT
>NZ_JBHTJS010000012.1:0-23130 GCF_042676125.1 Oceanisphaera ostreae | reverse complement strand
CCCAACGCATATGCACAGCAACTTAATGCTGCTTAAACTGGTGTCTACTTTAGTCGAGCCATTCCATGAACTTCATTCAACACTCAACATTTAAAATTCAACATTGCCGCTTTTCTACCCCAGCACCAAAAACTTTGAGGCAATAAATAGGTAGATGAGCACTCCGGATGCATCGCATACCGAGGTAATTAACGGCGCGCTGGCACTGGCGGGGTCAAAACCCAGCTTGTTAAGTACAAATGGCAAACTCATGCCAATCATGCAGCCAATCATCACTACCGACATCATGCTCATGGCCAGTACTAGCGCGACCACTTCATCGCCGCGCATATAACCAACAACCGAAACGGCCACCGCCATGGTGCCACCCAAACACAGGGCTACTAAGGCTTCTCGCCCCAGTAGACTGAACCAGTCGCGCATCACCACGTCACCGGTGGCCAAGGCACGCACCATTAGGGTGGCAGATTGGGAGCCGGCGTTACCGCCGCTATCCACCAATAAGGGTAAGAAGAACACCAAAACTAGATTAGCGGCAATGAGCTCTTCAAAATGAGCAATGCCGGCGCCGGAGAATAAATTGCCAAACACCAACAACACCAACCAGAACACGCGTTTACGATATAACATGCCGATGCTAGCGTCTTTAAGTCTACCTACAATGCTGGTGACACCGCCTGACTTATGAAAGTCATCGGTAGCCTCGTCACTGGCCACGTCCATAGCATCATCGTGGGTCACAATGCCGACCAGCGCGTTGTTTTCATCGACAACAGGCAGGGCGATTAAGTCGTAGCGGGCAATCATTTTGGCCACGTCTTCTTGATCGTCGCCCACGGCACAATGAATAGGCGAGCTGAGCATCAGGCTGTGCATTTGTTGGTGTGGGGGGGCTAAAATGAGTGCGCGCAACGACACCACCCCTAACAGTTTGCGTTGAACATCAATCACATAAGCATGATAAATGGTTTCGGCATCGGGTGCTTCGACTCGTAAAGCGGCCAGTGCTGCGTCCACGTTCATGCTGGCTTCTAGGGTGGCGTAATCCGAGGTCATTAAGGCACCTGCTGTACCTTCCTGATAAGCGGCGAGCTTTCTAATATCCTCTCGCTTTGCCTGTGCCAATGCGGGCAGCAAGGCATCTCGCTGCTCTTGATCAAGGCATTTAAACAGATCGGCTCGTTCATCCGCAGGCATTTCACCTACTAATCTGGCCAAGTTAGCGCGTGGAAACTCCAGCGTTAACTGCATCTGGATATCGGCATCTAAATACGAAAATACCGTAGCGCGATGTGGCAGCCGTTCGAGTAAATGCCAAGCTAGAGCAGGGGGAATGTGCGCCATTATGTCGGCCAGGTCTACTGGGCGCATGCCCTTAACCTGAATAAGAGCGGTATCAAACTGCCGCTGCTCTATTGCGTTGCCTAATAACAAGGCGAGTTCTTGGTGACTCATGTATTTTGCTCCGCGCGATACCCAATAGGCAGTAAACGTCAGCTAAAAATGGTGAAATTAAGTCCACTCCAGCATGAAGATGCTACGCCGCGAGTAAACCGCAGATGCTAAGTGATTGAATTTTTTATAGCAAGCTGGCGCGAGCGGATAATTTAAGGGCAATGTTGAATTTTAAATGTGAGTGTTGAATGAAGTTTAAAAACAGTGCCGTTGCCAACATTAAAGGGCGGTATTTATTTCTATGCCGTCTTCCTGAACTCGTTTCAGGATCTGCTTTTGGGTTTTAGTACCTAAATACGAGATACCGGAGCAGGTCCGGTAAGACCGCATAAGAGACCACACTTAAACCAGCCTGCATATTCAGGCTCTGTTTCGTCTGTCACTTTTGCTTGGGGCTTATCTTTCGACTTATAGCGTACAGTTGGCGGCTTAAAGCTTTGTTTTAGCCCTTACCATTAAGCTCCCTTTCAGAGCAGATCTTTATTTTTTCGTGGATTCCGTGTTCTTCCGTGGCAAAAAATCTTTAGGTTTAGTTCTGTAGCTTTAGCGCATCGAGCGCAAAGCGTTGGCCGGCAAGATAATCGTAAAATGAGGCTAAAATCATCGGGCTGCGCAGTTGACTGCCTAAGGCCTCAATTTCATTCAGCGTTAACCAGTGACAACGAATGATATCGCCGTCGGGATCTTGCGGATGTGTGGTTAAGGGCTCGGGAACCTCTGCACAAAAGGTAAAACGCACAAAATGCGTGCCGTTATCGGGTGCTTCAAATTGATAAATGGCCACTCCCTGCTCAAGGGAAATAGCCAGCCCCGTTTCTTCTAATAACTCACGCTGCGCGCCTTCTTGTAGGGTTTCTCCTGGTTCTAGGTGGCCGGCTGGCTGGTTAAAACGGATGTGATCTTGCTGCCATTCTTCCACCATTAAAAAACGCTCACCGGCACGTATTATCATTGCTACCGTGACCGCGAAAGGGTGATGACTCATTACACTTTTCTCCATTGACCCGAGGGTAAATCATCCAGTGTCCAGTTACCTACTGCATAGCGGATCAGGCGTAAAGTAGGAAAACCAATATGCGCTGTCATGCGTCGTACCTGACGATTACGCCCTTCAATGATCTTTATTTCCAGCCAAGTGGTGGGAATCTGTTGACGATCGCGAATCGGTGGCGTGCGTGGCCAAATAGCCGGATCCTGCATAATGCGCACTTGGGCTGGCAGGGTCGGGCCGTCTTTTAAGATCACACCTTGGCGAAGTTGGGTCAAATCGGCCTCGGAGGGTATCCCTTCTACTTGGGCCCAATAGGTTTTGGCGGTTTTACGGCCAGGTTGAGTAAGGCGAGCATTCAGCGGGCCATCATTGGTGAGTACCAACAAGCCCTCGCTGTCTCTGTCCAACCGACCTGCAGCATAGACGTCAGGCTGAGTAACAAAGTCTGCCAATGTTTGGCGTCCGTCGCCATCGGTAAACTGGCACAATACCATATAGGGCTTGTTGAACAGCAAGGTGACAGCAGGGCCGGTAATGGGTGCTTTGGTTGCCGTTTTAGGTTTTGATTTGAAATTAGGGCGAGGTTTTTTGGCTTTCATTGGGCCTGTTGACCTTTCGAGGTTAAGTTCTGTGCTAAGTAATGCCGGACTGCTTAGCTAAATGAATCGAAGGATAATAATAAAAAACCCCGCTGCTGCGGGGTTTTATTTAGCCTTCCAGATCACCGCAGAAACGGTAGCCTTCACCATGAATGGTGGCAATGATCTCTGGCGTATCAGGAATAGATTCAAAGTGCTTACGGATACGACGAATGGTGACGTCTACTGTGCGATCGTGCTGTTTAAGCTCGCGTCCGGTCATCTTTTTCAGCAAGTCGGCACGGCTTTGAATTTGTCCTGGGTTTTCACAAAAATGAACCATGGCACGAAACTCACTGCGCGGTAATTTGAAAACTTCACCCGTTGGGCTAACCAGAGCACGGCTATTAATATCGAGCGTCCAGCCATTAAAGCGATAGGCATCTACCAGCTTTTCTTCTTCTTGAACTTCTGGCGTTTGCATGGTGCGGCTAAGCAGGTTGCGTGCACGAATGGTCAGTTCACGAGGATTAAAGGGCTTAGTGATGTAGTCATCTGCACCAATTTCTAGGCCCAAAATTTTATCGACTTCGTTATCACGACCCGTCAAAAACATCAGTGCTAAATTGTGCTGGTCACGTAGCTCACGGGCCAGCAGCAGGCCATTTTTGCCTGGCAGATTAATGTCCATGATCACGAGATTAATTTTATTGTTAGACAGAGCCTTATACATCTCCTCGCCATCGGTCGCTTCTAGCACAGAATAACCTTCGGCCTCAAAAATGCCTTTTAAGGTGTTGCGAGTGACTAACTCGTCTTCAACAATAAGAATATGTGGAGTCTGCATGTGCCTACCTGTTTGTTAGATGTAAATAGAATTCAGTATCAACAGTTGCCGGAGTGAGAGAAATGTATCATTTGTTACTCTACCACTGTTATTGCGCCGTGTTATGTCCCGCTAGGGCGGGTTGCATTGGCCCGGTTATACTGATTTTTTTGAGCCGTTTTTATATTTGCATCCCATGCAGCTACTGCTTTACGCCCAAAATAGACAGACGATACAAACAGAGGTCCATTACCCAATTGACTGTATTTTAACAGTTAACAGGGGCATAACAACACTGATCAACTGATAATGTTAAATAGTTTTAAAGGCACACTTGATCAAAATCAATGACCTAAGCCCATCATGCGATCCATATTAGGGCTATTGGTGGCATCTTTTTCGCTCAATGCTTCACGTCTTCGCCTTAATATTTTGCACAATATGAACGTTGCTTAAACTTGATAGTACCAATCTGGAAAACCAACTGATCAGATTTTTATGTCTTCTGTAGATACTCTGTTGGGTGTCAAGGTCTCACGTTAGTTTTGTAGATTGGTCTCTTTTAGGCCGTGCCACCATTATTGTGCGAATAAATTCGCCCCTACACTCGGGGTGGTTGGTCTTAAAATGCGCGGCGCTTATTTGCTAGTGGCGGATGGCACGAGTAAGGTAATGTTTGCATTATTAGTTTTGGCTAAGTAATGCCGCATAATCGGCATGGTTCTGTCGTCATTCCCGCCTTCGCGAGGGTGACGATAAAGGTAAGCTAGCCACATAATACATATAAGTTATGCGTGATTACTTATTCATAGGAGGTTGCAATGTTAGATTTACTACCTGATTTATGTGATGAGCATGAAGATAAGGTCGAAATATTAGAGCCTTTATTCAACGATTATGGCGCCGCCCGCACTTTTTGGGGCAAAGTGGCGACCGTGCGCTGCAGTGAAGATAACTCTAAGGTGCGAGAGCTCGTGGCCACCCCCGGCACAGGCAAAGTGTTGGTCGTTGATGGCGGTGGCACAGTGCGCCGCGCTTTAATGGGTGACCAACTCGCGGCTTTGGCGATAGAAAATGGCTGGGCGGGCGTGGTGATTAACGGCGCTATTCGTGATGCGGGCGCCATTGCTGACATGGCGTTAGGTGTAAAGGCGCTAGCGACCTGCCCGATGAAAACTGAAAAGCACGGTGCAGGGGAGGTCAATATACCGGTAAACTTTGCCGGCGTGACCATTAATCCTGGCGACTATCTTTATGCCGATATCAACGGAATTCTGGTCTCTCAAGAAGCCCTGACCCACTATTCGTTTTAAGCATAGGTTTGCCCCGTAATACCTGACTTGCTTTGCTCTTTCCCGTCATACCGAGCTTGCCTCGGTATCTCGCACTTTTCCTAAGGCTAAAACCGAGATCCTGATGGTCATCAGGAAGACGGCTGGAGTGATAGATACTGACGTGCGTCAGCATGACGGCCCCAGTATCTCCATTTAAGAGCTAGAGCGAGATCTTCTCTGCAACGGAATCCACTAAATTCACGGAAAAATAAAGATTAAATCTGAATAGACATATCTTGCTGTTAAGACCTGAAAATAAAAATTTATAGTCAGTTTTCGCTCTTATCTCATGTTAATTTTTCCGCGCGTTCCGTGTTCTTCCGTTGCAAAATATTTAGCCCTTTGTTTTCCCTGATGATGGGTCTCAGACGCAGGCCTTTGCTTGCTATCGCTGCAGCGCCTTTTATGGGAGAATATGCGCCGTTTATTAGGGTGTTTTGTGGGGTAATCAATGCAGCTGTATTTTGTACTTAAGTCGCCGGCGCGGGCAGAAAACGTCGGTGCTGCAGCGCGAGCAATGAAGACCATGGGTTTTAGCCACATGCGTTTGGTGAGCAGCCGAGTGCATGAAGAAGACAAGGCACACTGGGTAGCTCATGGCGCTCAAGAAGTATTAGACCAAGCCGAATATTTTGATGAGCTGGCTCCGGCACTGGCTGATATGGATTTAGTGATTGCCACCACGGCGCGCGAACGTGGCCGTTATCGTTATTATCTTACGCCCCAGCAAGCCATTGCGCAGGTTAATAACAAAAGTAATCAAAAAGTGGCGTTGCTGTTTGGCTGCGAAGAGTCGGGCTTAAGCAATGACGATTTAGCTTTGGCCGACATCATTAGCTACTTACCGCTTAAAGTCAGTTATCCCTCGCTTAATCTCGGCCAGGCCATCATGCTTTATGCCTATGAATTTAGTCAGGGCTTGAGCGAGCAAACTGTAGATAAAACCAGCGTTCAGCCTGAAAACAGTCAATTAAGGCTACTGCAGCATAAAACAGAGCAATTGTTTGATAAAGTCGGCATAAGCCAGCAGGAAAAACTGGCTGAGTGGGTGTCAGACCGATTGCCTATGCTAGAGCAGCGCGACCTTAACCTGTTGCATCTGCTTTACAAAGATCTAGAACGCGCCTTATCCAATAACAAGGGCAGTTGACAACCATGTGTACTCGGGTTATTGCTATGCCATTCGTTGTTAAAGGTCGACCCTTATGTTGCACAGCACCCACCGCATTATCACCATTATTATTACCGGCACCACCATGGGTGGCACTGGAGCGGGCTGATGCACTAACAACACACTGATTAGAATTTTAAAGCCCGCGTCCCCATCCGATGCGGGCTTTTTCGTTTTATATTTTTGTTTGATATTTTTCGTCTAGCACTTTTCGTCTAGAACAGGGAGTTATGAATGCGAGTCTTGAAGTTTGGCGGCACCTCGTTGGCCAACAGCGAGCGATTTAACAATGTCGCTGATATCGTGGTTAATAATCAGCAGCAGTCTCAGGTGGCGCTAGTTTTATCCGCTCCCGCCAAGGTTACTAACCATCTGGTGGCGGTAGTAGAGCAGACCATTCGAGGCTTAGACTCGGCACCGGTGTTGCAAGAAATCGAACAGATTTTTCACGACATTATTAACGGCCTCAAAGCCAAGTATCCCCAGCTAGACGATACCGCTGTTAAAGCTCGGGTTGAGCGAGAGCTCGGCCAGCTGGCCCGTTTGCTGCAAGGGGTCAGTTTATTACAGCAATGCCCAGACAACACCCAAGCCCACATCTTAAGCCGTGGTGAAGCCTTATCTATTGCCACGATGGGCGAATTGCTTAAAGCCCGCGGCGAGCAAATAGAGATTATTACCCCGCAAACTATGTTGCTCGGTGAGGGCAGTTATCTTGAAGCCACGATTAACATTGCAGCGTCACGCCAGCGCTTTGCCGAAGTGGGCTTGCGCACCGATTGCATTTATCTGATGCCCGGCTTTACCGCCGGTAACGATAAAGGCGAAACCGTCATCCTTGGTCGTAATGGTTCAGACTATTCCGCTGCGGTATTGGCTGCGTGTGTGAATGCGGAGTGCTGTGAAATTTGGACTGACGTTGATGGTGTATACAACTGTGATCCGCGTTTGGTGCCCGATGCCATGTTGCTCAAGCAGCTGTCTTATAAAGAAGCCATGGAGCTGTCTTACTTTGGCGCCAAGGTATTGCACCCAAAAACCATCGCCCCCATTGCTCAGTTCCATATTCCGTGCTTGATTAAAAATACCGGCAATCCACAAGGCGAAGGCTCACTCATTGGCCCCGAGTGCAGTGATGATGACCAACAAGTAAAAGGCATCTCTGATCTCGTTGGCATGACCATGATCAATATCTCAGGCCCGGGTATGAAAGGCATGGTCGGCATGGCGGGGCGTTTGTTCTCTTGCGTGTCTCGCGCCGGTGTTAGCATCGTGCTGATCACTCAAAGTTCGTCGGAATACAGTGTAAGCTTTTGTATTCACAGCTTTGATCAAATTAAGACACGAAAAGCCATCGCTAACGAGTTCGTACTGGAATTCGAAAACAAGCTGCTTGAGCCATTAGATATCATCGAAGACTTAGCCATTATCTCTTTGGTTGGCGACCGCATGCGCACCGTAAAAGGCGTGTCTGCTCGCTTCTTTAATGCGTTGGCCGAAGCATCTATCAACATAGTGGCCATCGCTCAGGGTTCGAGCGAGCGCTCTATCTCTGCGGTGATCCACAAAGCGAAAACCACCGAGGCTATTAAGGCCTGTCATCAAAACTTCTTCTCTAGCCGTCGTTTTATCGATGTGTTTTTAGTGGGTTGTGGTGGCGTGGGGGCGGCACTGTTGGAGCAAATTCGTCGCCAGCAGCCGATATTAGAAAAGCAAGATATCGGTATTCGCGTGGTCGGCATTGCCAACTCACGCCAAATGACCTTAAACCGTGATGGTATCAACCTTGGCGAATGGCAAAACCATCTGGCGCAGGCGACCGACACCTTTAACCTGCCGCGTTTACAGCGCATGGTCGAAGACAGTCACTTAATTAATCCGGTATTGGTGGACTGTACATCAAGCGACAGTGTAGCTGAGCAATACGCCGACTTTTTGGCCGCTGGTTTTCACGTGGTCACGCCGAACAAAAAAGCCAACACCGCAAGCCTTGAGTACTATCGCCAGTTGCGCCGTGCAGCCCAACGTACCCACCGCAAGTTTTTGTATGAAACGACCGTGGGCGCAGGCTTACCGGTGATTGAAAACCTGCAAAACTTACTGCGTGCCGGTGATCAGCTTAAAGCCTTTGGCGGCATATTATCGGGCTCTATGTCTTACATCTTCGGTAAATTAGATGAAGGCATGAGCTTTGCCGATGCCACTCGCGTGGCGCGAGAAAATGGCTTTACTGAGCCAGATCCACGCGATGACTTAAGCGGCATGGACGTGGCGCGCAAGTTGCTTATCTTGGCGCGTGAGGCGGGTATGCAATTAGACTTGGCCGATATTGAAGTTGAAATGGGCTTACCGCCACAGTTTGACGATAGCGGTGACATCGAAACCTTTATGGCTCGTCTGCCCGAAGCAAACGGCTATTTTGAGCAACGCGTTGCAGAAGCTGCCGCCGAAGGTAAAGTGCTGCGTTATGTGGGTGAAATTGAAAATGGTCACTGCAAGGTTGCCATTAAGGCCGTAGACGGCGATGATCCGCTGTTCAAAGTAAAAGACGGCGAGAACGCGCTGGCGTTTTACACCCAATACTATCAGCCCATTCCCTTGGTGCTGCGCGGTTACGGCGCCGGTGCTGATGTGACCGCTGCCGGCGTGTTTGCCGACTTATTACGCACCCATAACTGGAAGCAGGAGATTTAAATGAGTGTAGTTGCGTTTGCCCCTGCCTCTACCGCCAACGTGAGCGTCGGCTTTGATGTATTAGGGGCCGCCATGGCCCCAGTGGATGGCACCATGCTTGGCGATCGAGTGCTGGTGGCTGATACTCAAGGTGACTTTAGCCTAACCACCGTTGGTGCTTATGCTCATAAGCTGCCAGATGATTTTAAGCAAAACATCGTCTACGACTGCTATTTAGCGTTTGAAAAAGCCATCGCCGACAAAGAAATTAGCGCCAAACCGCTGGTGATGACGCTAGAAAAGAGCATGCCAGTAGGCTCAGGTCTTGGCTCCAGCGCTACCAGCATAGTCGCGGCTTTTGTAGCGTTAAATGCGTTTTATGATAATGCGCTCAGTGAGCACGAACTGATGCTATTGATGGGCGAGCTAGAAGGGCAGATCTCAGGGTCTCTGCATTACGACAATGTGGCCCCGTGCCATTTTGGTGGCATGCAATTGGTACTAGATGAGGCGGATATCGTTAGCCAAACCTTGCCCAGCTTCGATGATTGGTACTGGGTGCTGTGCTATCCCGGCATTAATGTATCCACCTCGGCGGCGCGCAGCATTTTACCGGCGCAATATCGTCGTCAAGACTGTTTAACCTACGGCCGTCGTTTGGGGGGCTTCGTGCATGCTTGCCACACGGGCCAAGAGCCGTTGGCCGCCGCCATGTTAAAAGACGTAATAGCCGAACCCTACCGTGCACAATTAATCCCAGGCTTTGACGCGGTGCGCGACCAAGCCGCCGCTATGGGAGCGTTGGCCACCGGTATTTCTGGTAGTGGCCCCACGGTGTTTTGTGTGCTTAAAGACTTAACCCAAGCCGAAAAGCTAAAAAGCTGGCTGGCGGAACACTTTATTCAAAATCAGGATGGTTTTTGCCATATTTGCAAAATCGATACCCAAGGTGCTCGAGTAACAGGAACACAACTATGAAGCTGTATAATATTAAGGACAATTCGGAAACCATCGATTTTGCTGGTGCCGTAAAGCAGGGGCTAGGTCGTGGTCAGGGTTTATTTTTCCCAGAAAACTTAACCCCCATCGCCAATATGGATGCGCTGTTAGAGCTGCCATTAGTGCCACGCTCGGTGGCGGTATTAAGCCACTTAATTGGCGATGAAATCTCAGAGAAAACTCTGACCGCTATGGTAGAGCAGGCTTTTACCTTTCCAGCACCCTTAGTAAAAGTAGACGAGCATACCTACGCGCTTGAGCTGTTCCACGGTCCCACCTTAGCCTTTAAAGATTTTGGTGGCCGCTTTATGGCCCAGTGTTTGGCGACCTTAAGCACCGACGGCAAGAAGATCACCATACTGACTGCAACGTCCGGTGACACCGGTGCCGCCGTGGCCCACGCCTTTTACGGTTTGCCCAATATCGAAGTGGTTATCTTGTATCCCGAAGGCAAAATCAGCCCGCTGCAAGAAAAGCTGTTCACCACGCTCGGCGATAACATCACGACCTATGCGGTACAGGGCGACTTTGATGATTGTCAGGCACTGGTTAAACAAGCCTTTGATGATGAAGAGCTAAAGGCGGCTGTGGGCTTAAACTCGGCTAACTCCATCAACATTAGTCGTTTGGTTGCACAGGTGTGTTATTACTTTGAAGCGGTGGCGCAACTGCCAGCAGAGCAGCGGCACAAAGCCGTGATCGCCGTGCCATCGGGCAACTTTGGTAACCTAACTGCTGGGCTAATAGCCAAAGCGTTGGGTTTGCCCGTTAAGCGCTTTATGGCTGCTACTAATGCTAATGATACGGTACCGCGCTATCTAGAAAGCGGTAGCTGGGATCCCCAAAGCACAGTGGCGACCCTGTCTAATGCCATGGACGTGAGCCGCCCTAACAACTGGCCACGCGTTGAAGAGCTGTGCCGTGTTAAAGGCTGGAACTTAGCCGATATCGCTTCGGGCGCATTAAGCGACGAGCAAACCAAAGACGCTTTGCAACGCTTGTTTGCTCAAGGCTACTTATGTGAGCCTCATGGCGCCATTGGTTGGGACTTACTTAATAAAGAGCGTGGTAAAGATGAAGTGGGCATTTTCTTATGCACCGCTCATCCGGCCAAGTTCAAAGAAAATGTAGATGAAATTTTAGGTCAAGACTTGCCATTACCAGGCCCCTTGGCCAAGCACATGGCAATGGAGCCGCTTAACGGCACGATCCCCGCCGACTTTGCTGCCTTAAAAGCGAAGATGATGGGGAAGTAATAGCTCCCAGCGCCTAGCACCCAGCTAAAATAAAAACACCGAGCCCGCAGCTCGGTGTTTTTTATTTGTCTATTATGTCGAGCTACCCCAGTACCTATGTTTGTATTCTTTATATTCAAAGAAGGTGTTCGCTCAAATCTTTCAGCTTCTGACTTTGGTCAGTGTAAGAGATCTCTCAAGAGCGCTAGGGATAAGGCTACTTATGCTGCTAGCTTTGGCTCGGATATATCCATAACGTATTGAATCGTATTGTTTTATTTTTTGCGGGGCGTTTTTATTAAATAGTAATGAGTTTGTGGGGAATAGTTTTATGCGCTAAAGCCCGTATCATTACTACCAACAGCAAGGCAGCTGGCACGCAGGAAGCGTACAGGCAGGTAGGCCGTAATGAATACCGGCAAGAAGCCGTTTATAAGACAAGGAAACCTAGTACAGGTGAGGTTGGTTAGGAAAACCAATCGCCAGGATGGCAACAGGACTGGGCTCGGATGGCCAAAGGGAATGCAGTGCAGCAGAAGCTGTTTAGGGAACACACTTTTGGATGAAGTGGTGGGGAGCAGGAAGCGACCCTTCAGGATGATATAGGAATTGCCCAATGGAGTGGGAAGAACAAGCACAGGACGGCTAAGTTAGAATATGCAGGGAGCGATTAGGTTTAAGGATTAGACCAACAGCACTTTAAAGGGCAACTTCAGGTTGCCCTTTTTCTTTGATTTTTTGCCTAGGCCATCAATATCGGCTTGTGGTAGCTTGTAATACCAGTTGAATCAACAGGTAGTAATGATGACGAATCAGGCATTGGATGAATTATTAACCTTGCTGGCGCTAGAGCCGTTAGACGAAGGACTATATCGTGGTCAGAGTACAGACCTCGGCTTTGGCGCGGTATTTGGTGGTCAAGTAATGGGGCAGGCATTAGCCGCCGCTAAATATACCCTAGAGCCTGATCGTCCGGTGCATTCCTTTCACTCTTATTTTTTGCGCCCAGGCGACGTCAACAAACCCATTATCTATGATGTAGAAACCATTCGTGATGGCAAAACGACCTCCACGCGACGAGTGCAAGCACTGCAACACGGTAAGCCTATTTTCTATATGACGGCGTCTTTTCAACAACCGGTGGCAGGCTTTGAGCATCAAGCACCCATGCCAAAAATTGCAGGGCCAGAGGAGATAGCACCAGAAAGTGAACGAATAAAAGCGCTGGCTCAGTATTTACCAACGTCGGTAAGAGACAAGTGGTTGTCTTCTAAGCCCATTGAAATGCGCCAAGTCAATTATGTAAATCCTATGCAGCCCGAAAAAGTAGAGCCGGTAAACTACATCTGGTTAAAAGCTAACGGCTGTTTGCCAGATGATCCCCGTATTCATAAATATTTATTAGCGTACGCATCGGATTTTAACTTTTTGCCTACCGCACTGATGCCCCATGGCCGCTCGTTTTGGGATCGTGAACTGCAGGTGGCTACTATCGATCATTCTATGTGGTTTCACCAAGACTTTCGTTTTGACGACTGGCTGCTTTTTGCCATAGAAAGCCCCCGAGCCATCGCCGGACGAGGGTTAGTACAAGGTCGCTTTTATACTCAAGACGGCACCTTAGTCGCGACCGCGATGCAAGAGGGCATCATTAGGCCCCGAGGGGCCAGCGCTGAGCTGTGAGTTTCACTTACCTTCACCCTCTCATAGATGAAAAAAAGCACCATACCTTGTGGGTATGGTGCTTATCATTTCGCTGGGCGCTGGGCGCTGGGCGCTGGGCGCTGGGCCTTTGGCTTACTGTGCCAGAGACTCTGGCAAGTGCTCGCGAATGGTCGACAGCATGCTTTTTAGTACTTTGGGGTTAGCACAGACTAGGTTACCGCTGCGCTCAAAGTTATGGCCGCCTACGAAGTCGGTAACAATGGCGCCTGCTTCTCGAGCGATCAAGCTGCCAGCAGCAAAATCCCATGGCTTGAGGGCCAGTTCCCAATAACCGTCTACACGGCCAGCGGCAACATAAACTAAGTCTAAGCTAGCAGCACCGGCACGGCGAATATCGGCGCACTGAATGAACATGTCTTTGAACATGCCTAAGTAGGCGTCAACATGATGCTTTTGCTTAAAAGGAAAACCCGTAGCTAGAACAGTACCGGTTAGGTCTTTAGCTTTGCCTGTACGAATACGGTAGCCGTTTAACTGAGCACCGGCACCGCGGCTGGCACTAAAAAGCTCATCACGAATAGGGTCGTAAACAACGGCCTGTTCAACGCGACCTTTAACACGCAATGCAATAGACACTGCGAAGTGGGGAATACCGTTCATGAAGTTGGTGGTGCCATCAAGTGAGTCAACAATCCACTGATAGTCAGGGTTGCTGCCTGTTAGTTCACCACATTCTTCACCAATAATGGTGTGCTCCGGATAAGACTTACGAATGGTATTGACGATGGCATTTTCCGCGTCAAGGTCGATATTGGTAACAAAATCGTTCAGACCTTTTTGGCGCGTTTCTATGTTATCAGGATTGGCAAAGCCTTTGACGATAACTTGACCAGCGTTACGCGCAGCGCGTATCGCAATATTCAGCATCGGATGCATATGAGTGAACCCACTTGATGTTAAAGAACGAAATTTGAGCGACGTATTATACCTGTGAAGCATTTTCAGGCAAGGACTAAATATGTCCAGCGGGCAGCCGTAAGCTATAAGCCTGTCACTTAGTCACATCTTTTTGTTGATTTTAATGGTGTAATCGGGCAGGGCGCACTACTCCGATCGACTCGCCGTAAACCCATCCCTGGGGGCTCCGCCGCGCCATCCTTGGCGCGGGTGGTCGGCTGAGCAGATACCCTCTGCCTTCCCGTCAGCAGCGGAGTTGCTTGTTAGCGCCATCAACAGACGACTCTGTATTATCTGAAGAGGCAGTAGGAATTGTCGTAGCCAACCGTCAAATGCCAGGGAGGGCATTTGCCGAGCGTCGCAGGGATGCGGCCTAGCGCGTTGGCGGAGGCAATCCTACTGTTTCTGTGCACTATTGGCAGGCTATAAGAGGTCAGCTGAAAGAAAAATTAATCTAAAATTATGTGGGGGGGAATAAGCGTAAAGAGTGAGGGATAAACATAGTGATAATGCAGTACTGGCCCTGTATTTCATTCTTCTTGGTGATGTAGCAGTACAAACTTATCCCACAGCTGGTCTTGGTCTTCCGTATGGTTAGGGTCGATAATGATGCAGTCGATAGGACATACACTGATACAGGTGGGCTTATCATAGTGGCCCACACATTCGGTGCATAAATCTGGGTCTATTTCATACACTTCGGGGCCAAAGGTGATGGCTCCATTCGGGCACTCTGGTTCACACATGTCGCAGTTAATGCAGCTATTTTCGATTAGTAACGCCATAGCAAAAGTCACTCACCTTCATATTCGTTATACCCATAAATTTAGCGCCAGATAATACCATTTCTTCGCGCTAAGCTCAGCATTTGTGCGTACTTACGGATGGGCTGAGCATGTGGCCTTGCTATTAAAGTTAAAGCGAACAGCGTATGTGTTGTCACAAAGTTGTCATCTATTCGCCATACAATAAGCACCACTGGATATTTACTGAGGTGGACCCATGTCAACCCAAACCCAAGCCATCGCACTATCAGGTAGTCGTAAGCGCTGGTTGAAAGACCGAATCGCACAAATAGGCGTGACCGCTGGCGGCATTTTAGTACTGGTGGCTTTATTACTGATTTTCTTTTATTTGCTCTATGTGATTAAGCCCATTTTTGATAGTGCGCGTGTTGAGCTGGGCCCTGAATTTAGCTTGCTGGACAGTGGTGCCAGCATGGGCCGCGATATTGGAAATACGGCGCTATTGGGGGTAGAAGAGCAAAACGAGTTGGTGTATCGCTTTAACGATAAAGGTGAGGTCAACTTCTATTCTTTGCCACAACAGGGCAAGCGCGTTTATAGCCAGAACATAGACGGCGAGGTGACCAGTGTTGCCCGCAGTATTAGCCACAATATGGTTGCCTATGGTTTGGCGGGGGGCGGCATTACGGTGCTAAAGCCTAAGTTTAATGTCAGTTATCCCGATAATATTCGCACCATAGAGCCAGAAGTGGTTTTCCCCTTTGGCGAACAGCCCTTGGTGGTGGATGCGCAACGGCGAACCTTAACGCAGCTAAGCATAGCGAGCAGTGGCGATGACCTGTTGATTGCGGCCATTACCGAATCAGGCGTCGGCGTGCTGACGCGTTTCGCTGGTAAAGAAAACTTTATGACCGGTGAGGTGACACTTAGCCCCACTCAAGTCGACATCCCTGGATTGCCCGCTGAGGTTGATCAGCTATTGCTGACACCAAACCTACGCTTCTTGTTTGCCCGCAGTGGCAATGAGGTATACGTGTTTGATGTGCGCAATATTAATAAGGTGGCGCTACGCAATGTGCTCACTATGAACGCGCAGGGCGGCAATATTACGACCTTAAGTTTGCTATCGGGCGGCAATTCTCTGTTAGTGGCCAACGACAACGGCAAAATATCCCAGTGGTTTGAGGTAGCGCGTGACGGTAAGCGTGAATTCACTTTTATTCGTGATTTTTCCGCCAATGGTGCGGTTGAAAACATCATTTCAGAGGTCAATCGTAAAGGGTTTATTACTGCCTCCAGTAATGGCAGCCTAGATATTTTTCATACCACCGGTGGCTCGCGGCTGTTTTCTGCACCGCTGGCCAGTGGTGGTGTTTCGGCACTGGCGATGTCGCCTCGCAACTCTATGCTGCTGATGCAAAGCGGTAATAAATTATCCACCTTCTACGTTGAAAACGAACACCCTGGCGTCACCTGGAAAGCGCTGTGGACCAAGGTGTGGTACGAAGGTTATCCCGAGCCTCGATATGTGTGGCAGTCCACCTCCGGCAGCAGTGATTTTGAGTCGAAGCTGAGCTTGGTACCCATCTCATTTGGTACGCTTAAAGCGGCATTTTACGCTTTGTTGTTCGCGATACCTATTGCCATTGCCGGTGCGGTTTATACCGCTTACTTCATGTCGTCTGGTCTGCGCAAGGTAGTCAAGCCCACGGTTGAGATTATGGAAGCACTGCCCACGGTGATCCTCGGCTTTTTGGCTGGATTATGGTTGGCTCCATTAATTGAAAGCCATCTACCGGGCATGGTGATTTTGCTGGTGATGCTGCCGGTATCCATCTTATTAATGGCTTTTGTCTGGCAGTATTTGCCCAAGGCACTGCGTAATCGTGTGCCGGAAGGTTGGCAGTGTATTTTATTGCTGCCGCTAGTGGTTTTTGTGGGTTGGAGCTCTTTTGCCTTAAGTCCGTGGGTCGAGGGGCTGTTGTTTGGCGGTGATGCTCGCGGCTTTTTAACCAATGAGTTGGGTGTCGGCTTTGATCAGCGCAACTCACTGGTGGTGGGCATCGCCATGGGCTTTGCCGTTATTCCTACCATTTTTTCTATTGCCGAAGACGCGGTGTTTTCTGTGCCGCGCCATTTAACCAACGGCTCATTGGCGCTGGGTGCCACTACATGGCAAACCTTAACGCGGGTAGTGATGCTGACCGCCAGCCCCGGTATTTTTTCTGCGGTGATGATGGGGCTGGGGCGTGCGGTTGGCGAAACCATGATCGTGCTGATGGCGACCGGTAACACACCGGTGATGGATCTCAGCATCTTCAGTGGCATGCGCACCTTGGCGGCCAATATCGCGGTGGAAATGCCAGAGGCAGAAGTGAACAGTTCACACTATCGCGTGCTGTTTTTGGCGGCCTTCGTGTTGTTTATCTTCACCTTCATGTTTAACACGGTTGCTGAGTTTGTTCGTCAGCGGCTGCGTGACAAATACAGTTCAATGTAGAGGCACAACCACATGAATAAATGGTTTAAATCGGGCGCGCCTTGGATCTGGATGACCGGCGGAGCGGTCAGCGTCAGCTTAGTGGCAGTATTAGGCTTATTACTCTTGATTGGCTGGAGGGGGCTGACGTTTTTTTGGCCGCACAGTATTTATGAATGGCAGGTCAGCACACCGGCGGGCGAGCAGTATACGGTGATTGGTGAAATTCACGATCGTGAACAAGTGTCGTTGGCGCAACTGCGCGGTGCCGGTTTAACGCTAGAGGGCGTAACCGCAGAGACCTTAACCCGTTATTTGATTAAAACTGGTAACCGCGAGTTTGTACCGCTCGATTTTCGCTGGTTACTGGAAACTAACATCGCGTCTCGTCAGCAACCGGCCGATTTGGTGGTCTTAGAGCGCGCTAATAACGGTAACTTTTACGGTTATGTCGAGCAAGTGCGTCAAGGTGACAGCGCGGTGGGCGGTGAGCTGCGTGAACAGCTGCAGACTCGGCTAGATCGGGTGCGCGAGCTTAATAGCGAGATGAAATCGCTGCAAAGAGGAGCCATTGGCACCATTAACTTTCAGTTGGAGAAGTTGCGCCTTAAGCAGCGTAGTTTAGAGCTAGAAGGGGAGGCTACCGACGCCGCATTAGCTGAGATTCGAGCCGAAGAGCAGCAACTAAGAACCGATTATCAGGTATTAGAAAAGCAACTGTTTGCCCTGCGCGAACAAGCGCGGCGCGATAATGTGGTGGTCCGTGATATGCGCGGTCAGTCCGTTACCTTGTCGCTGGGCGATGTGTTGGATGCCACTTGGCCCAACGACATGGGCTTGGTGTCGAAGACGCTACACTGGTTTTCGCAAATCGGTAAGTTTGTCAGTGGTGAGCCACGCGAGGCTAACACCGAAGGTGGCGTGTTCCCTGCTATATTTGGCACCGTGTTTATGGTGATCTTAATGGCGATTATTGTGACTCCATTAGGTGTGGTTGCGGCGATTTACCTGCACGAATATGCGGGTAAAAATAACCTGACCAAGATGATCCGTATCGCGGTAATCAACTTGGCGGGGGTGCCTTCTATCGTGTATGGCGTGTTTGGTTTGGGCTTTTTCGTATACATGGTGGGCGGTTCGCTAGACCAGCTGTTTTACCCAGAGTCTTTGCCTACCCCGACCTTTGGTTCACCTGGGGTATTATGGTCGGCACTGACGCTGGCGATTTTAACCCTGCCGGTAGTAATAGTGTCTACCGAAGAAGGGCTGTCACGCATTCCCAGTTCGGTGCGCCAAGGTTCCTTGGCATTAGGGGCCACTAAAGCCGAAACGCTATGGCGCATTGTGATCCCCATGGCCAGCCCCGCTATTATGACCGGGCTTATCTTGGCCATTGCCCGAGCGGCAGGTGAAGTGGCACCGCTGATGTTGGTGGGAGTGGTTAAGCTGGCGCCTAATTTGCCGGTAGACGGTAACTTCCCTTATTTGCATGTGGAGCGCAAATTCATGCACTTGGGCTTTCATATCTACGATGTAGGTTTTCAAAGTCCGAACGTAGAAGCCGCGCGGCCGCTGGTTTATGCCACCTCTTTCTTACTGGTTACCGTCATTGTGGGGCTGAATCTAACCGCCATTGGTATTCGTAATCACCTGCGGGAAAAATTCCGTTCACTCGATCAATAAGCCGTGAGCTTGCGCCAGAATTAACAGTTTGAGGTAATAATATGATGAACGTAGCTATGACCATGGATCAGAAGGTAACGCTAGATACTCAAAGCTTGACGGCTGAGCAAACGGCGCTGCAAATTCGTGACCTTAATTTATTTTATGGTGACAAACAGGCACTGTTTAATGTGGACATGAACATTGCCAAAGGGCAGGTTACTGCCTTTATTGGGCCGTCCGGCTGTGGCAAGTCGTCTTTGTTGCGCTGTATTAACCGCATGAATGATTTGGTGGACAACTGTCGTATTGAAGGCGAAATTTTGCTGCACGATCACAATATCTATGGCAAAGGCGTGGATGTGGCGGCGTTACGCCGCCAAGTGGGCATGGTGTTTCAGCGGCCTAATCCGTTCCCTAAAACAATTTACGAAAACGTGGTATACGGCTTGCGACTGCAAGGCATTAACGACCGACGCCGACTAGATGACGCGGTAGAGCGCTCGTTGCGCGGTGCCGCCTTGTGGGATGAGGCGAAAGACCGATTGCACGAGAATGCCTTTGGCCTTTCGGGTGGTCAGCAGCAACGGTTGGTGATTGCCCGTGCCATTGCCATTGAGCCGGAAGTATTGTTGCTTGATGAGCCCACCTCGGCACTGGATCCTATTTCCACCTTGGTAATCGAGGAGCTGATCAACACCCTAAAAGAGCAGTTTACTGTGGTGATTGTGACGCACAATATGCAGCAGGCGGCGAGGGTGTCGGATCATACGGCCTTTATGTACATGGGCGAGTTAATTGAGTACACCGATACCAATACCTTGTTTACTACCCCTAGCAAAAAGAAAACCGAAGACTACATTACCGGGCGCTACGGCTAAGGAATCCACCATGAATAATCACAATCTTAAAAAGCATATTTCTGGTCAGTTTAATACCGAGCTAGAAGAAGTATTGAATCAAGTCTTGGTAATGGGCGGCTTGGTTGAGCAGCAGTTAACCGACGCCATTACGGCTATTCATAAGCAAGATCTGGATTTGGCGCGCTCGATCGTGGCTAACGATCATCAGGTAAATGCGTTAGAGGTCGATATAGACGAAGACTGCACGCGCATTATTGCTAAACGCCAGCCCGCAGCCTCAGACTTGCGATTGGTGCTGGCCATTATTAAAACCATCACCGACCTCGAGCGTATTGGTGATGTAGCCAAGCGCATTGGTATGATGGTGATAGATAACGCCAACAAGAAGCAGCCGCCCTTGGTGTCGATGGAAAACATGGGACTGCGGGCAGTAAAAATGCTGCACGATGTGTTAGATGCGTTTGCTCGTATGGACATAGAAGCGGCGATAGAAGTGCATAAAGAAGATGCTAAAGTCGACCGAGAATATGAGTCTATTATCCGTGAATTAATGACATTTATGATGGAAGATCCGCGATCTATCCCCCATGTGTTAAATGTGTTGTGGTGTGCTCGCTCGCTGGAGCGGGTGGGTGACCGCGTGCAGCATATTTGTGAATATATTATTTATTTTGTGAAAGGCAAAGACGTTCGCCATCGTAGTGACGAAGATATTCATAGCATGCTCGACCGTTAAAACAGGGTGATGTAGCGCCATGTGATCTCGATTTTAAGTGTGTTTTTCACGAAAATCTTATTTTTAGTAGGTGATTTAAGCTCATTTTATTGCTGAGAATGACTTGCCCTGTCGGAAATGTTGAGTAAATAGCCAATTTGTTTTTTGACTTTTTATTTCCATATCCATATGAATTATATGAGTTTTTATAAATATATTGAATTTTTATGCGTGAATTGTAAAGATTGACCGACAGCTTGTAGCAATTCAATTTTGCCTCTAGCTCCCATCAAGGGGTAAACTAGGCGATAACGATTAGGGTTAGTGATCGCTCTTAACCATAACTACTGACAACTAGAATAGAAGAAGAAACATATGACGGAACGTACTCACCTCGGTACTTTACAAGTTGCTACCGTTCTTCATGATCTGGTAGTAAACGAAATCATCCCCGGCACTGGCGTTGAGCCAGCAGCATTTTGGGCAGGCATGGAACAGATCGTTAACGACCTGGCTCCTAAAAACCGCGCTCTGCTGGAAAAACGGGAACAGCTGCAGCATCAAATTGATGAATGGCACCAGACTCACGCCAATCAAACGTTTGACGCCGTAGCCTACAAGCAATTTTTAACTGATATTGGCTATTTATTGCCAGCAGTTGAAGACTTTACTGTAACCACCACCAATGTTGATGCAGAACTGGCTACGTTAGCTGGGCCTCAGTTGGTTGTACCTGTCAACAATGCTCGTTATGCGCTTAATGCCGCTAACGCTCGTTGGGGCAGCCTATATGACGCACTGTACGGCAGCGATGTTATTTCAGATGCCGGTGGTGCAGAAAAAACCAAAGCGTTTAACCCAGCCCGTGCGGCTAAGGTAGTTGCTTGGGGTCGTGACCTGCTTGAGCAGTCTGCACCACTTGCCTCAGGCAGCCACACAGATGTGACGGCCTATCAGGTAGTCGATGGTCAGCTGCAAATTACCCTCGAAAATGGCGACGTCACTACCCTGGCTGATACCAGTAAATTTGTTGGGTATAACGGTGACACTGCAACACCGTCTGCTGTTTTGCTGTGTAACAACGGCATTCATATTGAGCTGCAGTTTGATCGTAACAATCAAGTGGGTGCCAGCGACAAAGCGGGCATCAAAGACTTATTGTTAGAATCCGCTCTGTCTACCATTATGGACTGCGAAGATTCTGTTGCAGCCGTCGATGCAGAAGACAAAGTGGGTGTATACCGTAACTGGTTTGGCTTAATGAAAGGCACCTTGACCGAAAAAGTTCAGAAGGGCGATAAAGAAATCGTTCGTAGCCTGAATGCGGATCGCCAATATTTGGCACCCAACGGTGAAGGTTTCCAGTTGCACGGTCGCAGCTTATTGTTCGTGCGTAACGTTGGTCACTTGATGACTAACGAAGCCGTTCTGGACAAAGACGGTAACGAAGTGCCTGAGGGCATTCTTGACGCGCTGATTACCAGCCTGGCTGCGATTCACGATATTAAAGGTAACAGCGAGTTTAAAAACACTCGCACCGGCAGCGTTTATATCGTGAAGCCGAAAATGCATGGCCCCGAAGAAGTGGCTTTTGCATGTGAGTTGTTTGAGCGTGTTGAACAAGTACTGGGCTTAGCCAAAAACACCCTGAAAGTGGGTATTATGGATGAAGAGCGCCGTACTAGTGCCAACCTTAAAGCGTGTATCTATGAAGCGCGTGATCGTGCCGTGTTTATTAACACCGGCTTCCTCGACCGTACTGGTGATGAAATTCACACCAGCATGGAAGCGGGCCCAATGGTACGTAAAGGCAACATGCGTGAGCAAACTTGGCTCAGCGCCTACGAAAACAACAACGTAGACGTAGGCTTGGCCGCTGGTTTACAAGGCAAGGCACAAATCGGTAAAGGCATGTGGGCTATTCCAGATAAAATGGCCGAAATGCTCGAAACCAAAATTGCGCATCCGTTAGCCGGTGCCAACACTGCTTGGGTTCCTTCGCCAACGGCAGCCACCTTGCATGCCACGCATTACCATCAGGTTAACGTTAAAGAGCGTCAAGATGAGCTTAAGTCTCGTCAAGCTGCAAGCCTAAATGCCCTGCTGACTATTCCTTTGCTGACTCAAGCGGCAAAAGAAAGTCTGAGTGTAGAAGATATTCAGAACGAACTGGATAACAATGCACAGGGTCTGCTGGGTTATGTAGTGCGCTGGATTGACCAGGGTGTAGGGTGTTCTAAGGTTCTTGACATCAATGATGTGGGCCTGATGGAAGACCGTGCTACTTTGCGTATCTCTGCTCAGCACATTGCCAACTGGCTTCGCCATGGCATTCTGACTCAAGATCAGGTGCTAGAATCATTGAAGCGCATGGCAGCTATTGTTGATACACAGAATGCAGCGGATCCGCTGTATCGCAACATGGCACCTAGCTTCGATGGCATTGCGTTTAAAGCAGCTTGTGACTTGGTGTTTGAGGGTACAACTCAACCCAGCGGTTACACAGAGCCATTGCTACATGCTTATCGCCGTCAGCTGAAAGCACAAGGTTAATTCTTACTTTTTGAATTAACACTCTGAAAAATAAAAATCCTCGGCCAGTCCGGGGATTTTTTTTGCCTTCATTCTGATGAATATCAGGATCTCAATTTAAAGACTAAAAGCCTTCTCGCCACGGAATACACGGAAAAACACGGAAAAACACGGAAAAGTTAACCCGCTCTGTCATCCTAGTTGTCCGGTTGGCAATTCTGCCTAAGTTTATCCCAGTGGGGCGGTATA
>NZ_JBHTJS010000011.1:0-68525 GCF_042676125.1 Oceanisphaera ostreae | reverse complement strand
TTTGGTTCGGTATTGCATACACTTCCTCACTCTGAAGAAGTGTCTACTTATTCGGGGCCATTCCAAGAAAAACATTTAAAGCATATAGTGTACTTTTAAACTTATGGCTTACAGCGCCTGAAGTAGGAGGGAGCGAAATGGAACAACTGGAGTTTTTTGACGTACTCAGCCCCTGCATCGGTGTCTGTCAGGTCAATAACAGAGGCTACTGCAAAGGCTGCTTTCGTAACCGCGACGAGCGTTTCAATTGGTTACTGTTTAGCTCGGGGCAAAAACGAGAGGTGATCCGACTGTGTCAGGATCGCAAACGCCGAGTACTGGCGGCGGCACGTAAAAAGCAGCTGGAGCTAAACTTTGAATCTGACTCGCAACAAACGCCACCACAAGATTCATTGCCGCTTTAATCAAATATAAGTAATAGCTAATAATTGATGTGGGTTCCGAGACGAGTTTGCCGTTATCGTCACCCTCGCGAAGGCGGGGGTCCAGTGCCTTTGCAGGTGCCCAAAAGAAAGGAAAGAAAGGGGTCGGAGTCATTTCGCTATAAAAATATGCAAAAATGCCCGACCCCTTTTTGAATCGTTCATCACCTACACCTGCTGTGGCAAACTATTGATCAACCCAGTAACTTATTGGCCGGAGCTTAGTGGGGAATCAGGTAGCGGTAAGTATTGCGCGTTCAGCTAAAGAACAACGAAAAAACCATCCTGCTTCGCAGAGCTTGCAGCTAAAACGCAAGGCGACAGGGTGAGTTTGTCACTTCAGCTCATCATTAATCGCTTAACGCCCTCGAAGGGATTCGCGGATCCAGTTGGCAATTTGCTGGGCTGGGCCCGATTCTAAGTGTAAATGATGGCTCGCCGCTAAGGTCTTAAATTCAAGATCTGCTACCAAGGGCAGCATCGTCTCTATTAACGACAGCTCTTCGCTCCGCTCTGCCATTATTAATTGCACCGGCATACTTAGCCGACGCACAAAGGCCGCTATTTGTGATTCACACAAGCGAACAATAGAAGGCTGGGTTAACGCCATATCGCTGCGCCAAACCCAACCATCGGCCGTTTGGCGCATACCTCGTTCTAATAACCAAGTAGCAGCTTCTCGACTGACCGGCCAACGACTGTTAATGCGTGTTTCTAGTGCCTGTTCAAAGCTGTCATAGGGTTTAAGGGTGCGTCGCGATAATCGTGCCCCGCGACGCAGCGCTTTAGCCATCGACTCGGGCAGCTGCGAGGCCGGGTAATCCAGCGGTATCATGCCATCGAGTAAAATCATCCGGCTGACCCGTTCAGGAAAGGCCCCAGCAAATAAAGTGGCCACGCCCGCGCCCAAAGAATGCCCCAGTAGTACTACCTCATCTAACGCCAAATGTTCAACCAATGCCTGCACATCGGCCACATTATCCCAAATATAATAAGGCTGGCCGACAGGTCGGTGATCAGAGAAACCATGGCCAGCCAAGTCCAGCGCAATAAGGCGAACATGGGGTAAATGGTGTGCTAGCAAGGTAAAGCTTGCGGCATTATCCAGCCAACCGTGCAGCGCAATTACGGGAGTGCCCTGCGGGTTACCCCACTCCATAACGGCCAATTGACGGCCGTGCACGGCAAACTGCCAGTTGGTATGCGAAGGCGACTGCATGAATACTTATTCCTTCGGCTCAGGCTGTTCTTTGGACTCTGGCTGCTCATTCGACGCCTGCAATTCCCAAGACTCTGGATATTTATAACCTGCAAAATGTTCACGCGCATACTCTTTAAAAGCATCCGAGTTGTAGGCGGCAATCACATCTTGCACAAAAGGCTGTTCTTGGTCTTCGCCGCGCACCACTACCCAGTTGATAAAGTCGTAACTGCGCTCTAAAAACAGACCTTCAGTAAATTCAATGCCACTGGAGGCGGCATAGTTGCCATTAATCACCGCAAAGTCGACATCTTGGCGTGAACGCGGCAGTTGTGCCGCTTCTAAAGCCACCAGCTTAATCCCCTTGGGATTATCAGCAATATCAAACTCGCTTGCTTTCAGTGGGTTAATCTCGGTTTTTAGCTCTATCCAGCCTAAGTCAGCCAACATTAATAATGCCCGAGCCTGATTGGTTGGATCATTAGGAATGGCAACCGTACTGCCCCGCTTTACCTGATCCAGCGCGCTTTGCTTACCAGAATACAGCCCCATAGGCCCTGTTGGCACCTGAGTTACTGGCGTAAGTTCCAGTTTTCGGTCTTTGCTAAAGCTGTCTAAATAGGGTTTGTGCTGAAAGCAGTTAACATCCAGCGAGCCTTCTGCGAGCGCAATATTAGGAATCACGTAGTCGGTAAATTCAACCAACTTCACCTGATAACCCTGCTGCTCTAAATAGGGTTTTATCGACTCGGTGACCATGTCGGCAAAGTCACCCACGGTAGTGCCAATAACAATCTCTTTTTTATTGGCATCTGCCGCCATCACCGATAGCGGCAAAGCCGCAAAAGCCAGTGCCAACAAAGGCAATTTCAATAAAGTACGACGCATTACAACTCCTTTAAATAGGGCCCTTCGGGCAGCTATAAGCCGTCAGCTTTAAGCTATCAGTTAAATCAAATTCCAATACTATTTTTGCCACGGAATCCACGGAACGCACGGAAAAATAAAGATAAGATCTGAAAAGACATATTTTATTATTAAGACCTTACTATAAATATGCTCTAGTCACTTTTCGCCCTTATCCCAAGTTAATTTTTCCGCGTATTCCGCGTTCTTCCGTTGCAAAAATAGCTTTTGTGTCTGGCTGTTAGCTTAGCGCGGCTGTTATTCCCAGCTTTTGGCGGCTTGGGTGTCGCTGTCTTTGGCTTCTACCCAGCGTGTGCCGTCTGAGGTTTGTTCTTTTTTCCAGAACGGGGCTTGGGTTTTTAAATAATCCATGATGAATTGACAGGCGCTAAACGCCGCCTCGCGATGTTGACTGGCCACGCCAACAAATACAATCTGGTCACCTAGATCAAGGGCACCCACGCGATGAATAACTTTACACGCCAATAACGGCCAGCGCTCATAAGCTTGGGCCACTATGCCTTGCAGTGCTTTCTCCGTCATGCCGGGATAGTGTTCAAGAACCATGCCACTGACTTTATCGCCTTGATTCATGTCGCGCACTTTGCCAACAAAAGTCACCACGGCACCAGTCTGGTAAGAGTCACTCAATGCGCCATATTCAGAGGCTAAATCAAAATCTTCCGTTTGTACTTGGATCATTTTAACCTCCCGTTACTGGCGGGAAAAAAGCGACTTCATCTCCCGCTTTTACCGGGGAGCTCATCGCCACTATGGTGTGATTAACAGCCGTTAATAACTGATGGCTACCCAGTGCACTAGACCATGGAGCGCCGCGGGCCACCAAGTGCTGGCGCACCGCATCAACGTTGTCGAAATCACCGCTTAGCTCAAGAGTGTCCTGACCTAGCTGTTCACGCACTCGTGCAAAAAAAACCACGGTTATACTCATGCCGTAAAATCTCCCGATTTACCGCCACGTTTTTCTAGTAGGCGAATACCTTCAATGCGCATGTCTTTTTGTACCGCTTTACACATATCATAAATAGTTAACGCCGCGACTGAAGCGGCGGTTAATGCTTCCATCTCAACGCCTGTTTGGCCCGACAGCTTGCAATAGCTCTCAATGTGCACACCACCACGGTCGGTATCGGGCGTGAGTTGCACCTCTACCTTAGACAACGCCAATGGATGGCACAGCGGGATAAGATCGGCGGTTTTTTTGGCCGCCATAATGCCGGCAATACGGGCCGTGGCAAAAACATCACCTTTGTGATGCTGGCCGTTCAAAATAAGGGCCAACGTCTGTTCTGCCATTAGCACCCAAGCTTCGGCTCGTGCTTCTCGCACCGTCACTGCCTTGTCGCTCACGTCCACCATATTGGCTTCGCCTGAAGCATTAATGTGCGTTAATTCACTCATGCACCCACCAAATGTTGAACAAAGTTACAGGGCTTGTGGCGAGCATCGAGTTGCTCGGCCAAAATTCCCGTCCAACCGGTGCGACAGGCGCCGGTGGACCCGGGTAAGCAAAAAATAGCAGTGTGATTAGCTAACCCGCCTAAAGCGCGACTTTGCACCGTTGAGGTACCTAGCTCTTGATAAGTAATATGGCGAAACAATTCACCAAAGCCGTCGATGTGACTGTCTAGCAAGGGGCTGATAGCCTCGGGGGTGGTATCGCGACCGGTAAAACCGGTGCCGCCGGTGATCAGTACTACTTGCACCTCGGGGCTGGCTATCCAGCGAGAAACGAGGGCTCGCATCTGATATTTATCATCTTTAAGAATGACTTTTTCTGCCAGCTGATGACCCGCATCGATAAGGGAGTTAACTAAAAACTGCCCCGAGCTGTCGGTGTCTTCATTACGGGTGTCTGAAACAGTCAGTACCGCTATTTTTAGCGGTACAAAAGCGGTCGCAACATGACTCATAAGATTCCCTTAATACCAATTGTTATCTGATAAAAACACAGCGCAGAACGCAACTCTTCCCTAACTAAATGTAGAGATGAGATTAAAGACTCTCTCGCCACGGAATACACAGAACCCATGGAAAAATAGAGAGCAAATCTGAATAAAAAACCTGTTAAGGGTGAAGAGGACAACCTAGTGACTACCCTCTAACTTCTTTGTTTTCTTTGGTGCTGGGCGCCGGGCGCTTGTCTGCAAACTTAACCACCGATGGAGGCCAAATGCGGCGTCATACCGGTGATCCCTTCATGGAGAACACGGACGCTGGCCTTATTGCACCCTACTTAACCACCGATGGAGGCCAAATGTGGCGTCATACCGGTGATCCCTTCATGGAGAACGCGGACGCTGGCCTTATTGCACCCTACTTAACCACCGATGGAGGCCAAATGCGGCGTCATACCGGTGATCCCTTCATGGAGAACGCGGACGCTGGCCTTATTGCACCCTACTTAACTACCGATGGAGGCCAAATGTGGCGTCATACCGGTGATCCCTTCATGGAGAACGCGGACGCTGGCCTTATTGCACCCTACTTAACCACCGATGGAGGCCAAATGCGGCGTCATGCCGGTGATCCCTTCATGGAGAAAGTGCGTGGCTTTTTTATCAACCAAGGCTTCTCGCAAGCGTCGCTGCAAGTCAGCTTGATGATGGTCGTCGGCTAATAGATCACGCAAATCAACACCATAATCACCAAAAAGACATAAGTGAAGCTTACCTAAGGACGACACCCGTAAACGATTGCAACTGGCACAAAAGTCTTTTGAATAGGGCATGATCAAGCCAATTTCACCTTTATAATCAGCATGCCAGAACACCTCGGCCGGACCGTCATTATGGGCTTTTAGCTTCTGCTGCCAGCCTTGCTGCAGCAATATTGCCTTAATGACTGCACCCCGCACATGATGGCGTTGAAACAGCTCATCCATTTCGCCGGTTTGCATTAGCTCAATAAAGCGTAATTGAATGGGGTTGTCTTTGATCCAGGCCAAGAAACGGTCTAAATCACCATCATTTAAGCCACGCATTAATACCGCATTCACTTTTACCTGCTCAAATCCCGCTACAAAGGCGGCATCAATGCCATCCATAACTTCGTGAAAACGGTTTTGCCCAGTAATTTGATGAAACATGCGCGGGTCGAGGCTATCAACGCTCACGTTGATAGCGGTTAACCCCGCTTGACGCCAATCGGCCACCTGTTTTTTCATTCGGTAGCCATTAGTGGTCATCGCCACTTTTTCGATACCGGGGGTCGCAGCGACAGTCTCAATGATTTGAGTGAAGTCTTTACGTAAGGAAGGCTCACCGCCCGTAATACGCACCTTGCTAGTGCCCATGGCAGCAAAGCCATGCACCAAGCGGCGAATTTCGTCTAGGGTGAGAAATGACTTGCGACCGTCGGGCATATAGCCGTCTGGTAGGCAATATTGACACTTAAAGTTGCAGACATCGGTGACCGACAACCGCAAATATTGGAACTTGCGCGCGAACGCATCCTGTAATTCAAACATAAACACCTTTCCAATGAGGGAGGCAACGGCATTTCTACCGCAACCCTTACAGCTTTACGCTGAGCGGTCTGGCAACCCTATTAGCATGCTTGCTTATTAGCCCAACGACTGCACAAAGCCACTTCACATGTAACGTAGGTTTACCCGACTCGGAGTTTTTGACGTTTCCAATTTTCTACTATTCTCTGTTTCCTACCATCACCTTAAATACATATAGCTTTAGATCAAGAATTTTATTAACCAGATCTTAACTCTGCGAAGTAAGGTACAGATACTTTCATATTGCCACAACAAATCGCTGCAAAAAGATAAATATTCGCAAACAGCAACAACATTTACGATTATTTTTTACGCTAAGCCTTGCTATCGTTGGCCTTGAAAAGTTGGCACGATTATTTCATAAGTAATGGTAGTTGTTTTTATCCCGTGCTCTCTTCAGCTTATGCTGAAGTTCGGCCAACCCGTTTGGGTTGGCCATTTTTTTATCTTTTTTTCACCGAAAATACGGTCTTACGTTCAAAATATTAAAAATTCTTTGCAACGGAAGAACACGGAATCCACGGAAAAATAGCGATTAAATCTGAATAAAAAACTGTTAAGGGTGAAGCGTAAAGAGTGAAGAGGACAACATGAGACCTAAAAGCCAAACCATCCTGCTACGCTGGATTAAAAGGGCAGTATTTGTGGAATGGCCCCGAATAAGTAGACACAGCTTCAAGCTTATCGCTGCCCGAAGGGCTGGCTCTTACCAATAAGATTTCTTGGGCCTTTTCGCTGTTATCTCAACTTAATTTTTCCGTGTATTCCTTGGCGAAAAAGACCGAATCTTTAGGCACTATCAGTATAGGTTTCGGTTCTTACCGATCCCTGCTCCCTAGTCCCCACTCACATACTTTTTAGCTGGGCGCCGGACTCTATGTTTCCGCTATTTCAACCTGTCTTGTGCCGCCACCAAGGTCGCGGCCAGTGCGCTCTGCCAAGCTTTGTATTGTTGGCCGATGGTTACCTCATCTTGCTGATTGCAAGACTGCTCTAGCTTTTCACTCAAATACTGACAACGCAGCGCACCATAGCTACCACAAGCAGATTTTAAGCTATGGCAGCTCAATGCCATTTGCGCCCAGCTATGATCAAGAAATGCCAGCTCTAACGTCTTGCCCAGCTGCTGACCGTCCTCAATAAACAGACGGAGTAAGCGCGCAAATACCGACGGACCTAATTCTTGTTCCATACGCTGCAAGTGATACTCATCAAGTAGCGGAAGCTTCTCTTGCAACGTCTGCCAGTCAATCATGGGAGTTATCCCAGCCTTGTAGTTTTCGATAAATAGTAGAAGGACTCACTTCAAGCAAAGCCGCCGCCCGCGACACATTGCCTTGGCAATGCCCGATGGCCCTTTCTATTGCTTGGCGCTCTAACACCGCTAACGGCACTATGGGCGCGGGCAATGCGTCAGTCACTACCTCGACGCTTCCCTGCTGGCCTTGAGGATGATCTAATGGGGCTGGCAACATGTCTTGCTCTATCCATTCGCCTTGATGTAATACCACGGCATTGCGGATCACGTTTTGCAATTGCCGCACATTACCCGGCCAATGGTAGGCTTGCAGGCGGTCTTTGGTTGGCTCTGACAAGCCAACAAACGACTTATTTTCTTCTCGAGAAGCCTGGCGCACTAGTGCGGTAGCAATGCTGATCACATCGGTGCCTCGTTCTCGTAACGGAGGCAAATGAATAGGGATCACATGCAACCGGTAATATAAGTCTTCCCGAAAACGCCCTTGTTCAACTTCTAATAAAGGATCTCGATTAGTGGCACACACAATGCGCACATCGACCTTAATTTGCTGAGAACTGCCTACCGGCTGTATTTCTCCGCTCTGTAAAAAACGCAGCAGCTTACTTTGCAGCTCCAAGTCCATTTCACAGATTTCGTCCATAAACAGCGTGCCACCATTGGCTCGGATCACGGCACCATCGCGATCTTGCAAGGCACCGGTAAATGCCCCCTTAATATGACCAAACAGTTCGCTTTCCATCAGCTCTTTAGGAATAGCCGCACAATTAAGCGCGATAAAGGGTCCGTCATTGCGACCACTCAGCTGATGTAGAGCCTCGGCGCACACTTCTTTGCCGGTGCCGCTTTCACCGCTAATAAACACCGTTGCACTGCTAGGAGCCGCATTTTCAATGAGACGATACACTTTTTGCATCGGCAAGCTTGCACCAATAAACCCTTGAAAAGGTTCTTTTTCAATATCATGGCGATAGCGGTCTACTAGCCGATTAAGGTGGCGAAACTTCATGGTGTTATGCAACGTTACTTTAAGTCGCTCAACTTCAATCGGTTTATTAATAAAGTCGTGAGCCCCCAAGCGCATCGCCTCTACGGCCACATCTACCGAACCATGAGCCGTGATCACAATGGTGGTGACATTGGGCTGCTCACGATGTAACCATTCTAAAATATCCATACCTGGCATATCAGGCAACATTAAATCAAGCAACAGGATATCTGGCGGTTGTCGCCGAATATGCTCCAATGCTTGCTGCCCATTGTTCACTACGGTCAACGTCAGTGGTTCATCCTGAAGATAAGCCTGGTAAAGCGCAGCCAAAGAAGCAGTATCCTCTACCAATAAGACATTCAGTCTCTCATCACCCATTTATATCTCTCACCTTTAACCATTAGGTTTATCTTTTAGCGCTTTGATTTTTGTAAACTTTATACAATCGCGCGAAAAAACTTGCAGTAAATTAACTGAATGTTAACATCACATCAACACTCAGTATGACTCATTCATATTAATGCTGTGTATCTGCCTGTGATGTTTTTGTTTTCTTTTATTAGCGTTAGTAACGACAATCATTTTTAAGCCAAGTGGCTGCTGCGAAACCAAGGTATTACTATACCTTGGTATTTTTTTGTCTGTCTTCACTGGTGTATCACGCCTTTCATTGACCGCGCACAGCGCAAAACGTGCGGCTTGTTTCGCTTTAAGCCGGATTATCAACGTCAATAAAGCTCACCTGTAATCCCTGCTCTGCTGCTAACCACTCGCCCAGCGCCTTTACGCCATAACGTTCGGTAGCATGGTGGCCGGCTGCAAAAAAGTGTATGCCACATTCTCGAGCAACATGCACGGTTTGCTCCGACACTTCGCCAGTAATAAACGCATCCATCCCTTGTTGCGCAGCCAAGTCAATATAGCCTTGGCCACCGCCGGTGCAAAAACCCACCCGACGGATCAGTCTAGGCCCAGTCTCACCCACGTGCAAAACAGAACGCCCCAGCCGATGTTGTATCCGCTCGCTTAGTTGCGCCCCGCTAAGTGGGGTTTCTAGCTCTCCCCACCGTGCGACCGACAATGCATTACCCTCTTCTAAGGGACCAGTATTAGTAATACCTAACAAGGCCGCTAATTGGGCGTTGTTACCTAGTTTTGGTGCAATATCCAGAGGCAAGTGATAGGCATATAAATTAATGTCATGAGCCAGTAGTGCTTTTAGTCGCAGGCGCTTCATGCCGCGCACTTGCTCATTTTCGCCTTTCCAAAAATAACCATGATGCACCAATATCGCATCGGCGTTGGCCAAAATAGCCTGCTCAATAAGCGCCTGGCTGGCTGTTACACCGGTAATGATTTTGCTAACCTCAGACTTACCTTCTACTTGCAGGCCATTCGGACAGAAATCTTTAATCGCTGCCACATTAAGCTGCTCATTTAATAGCCGCTCAAGTTCTAAATTATTCATGCTGACTCCATGACGTGATTTGGCCCCCTGTATACAGAAAGTGTAAAACAGAAGGTTCCTTGAATGAGTAATGCTCTGCACTCTTTATTATCACAACTCAGTGACCCAATGGTGCGAGACTTGGCTTGGGCTTTGGCCAGCCCCAACCTATTACAGCACTCACCTTTGGCACCGGATAACTCATGGTATTGGCAATTACTTACCGAATACCAGCCTCGGCTTATTGAGCTGGATGCGTCTCCTGGGCTACTGCACCAGCATTGCGAGCCACATCGGCGCCTTGGTTTTTACTTTGAATCGCTGTGGCATTTTTTTCTGCTCGATCATCATCGCTTTCAGGTGCTGGCTCATGACTGGCAGCAGGTAATTGACGGCACCACGGTCGGCGCATTCGACTTTATTATTTGGGACCGGCAGCTAAAACGTATTGAGCATTGGGAGCTGGCTGTTAAATTCTACCTGATTAGTCAACAAGATGACGCCTTTGACAGTGCTTTTGGCATGAATCCGCGCGACAAGTTGCGACGCAAGCATCAGCATATGCTCAATCATCAGCTGATGCTAAGCCAGCAGCCTCTGGTTCACCAGCGCCTTTTACAGTTAGGTCTGTTACCAGAACACAGACGCTTAATTTTAAAGGGCCGCTTATATTACCCTGAGACTTGCCAGCAGTTTTTATCTGAACAAGGTGAAAGAGGGAGATGGGGAATGGAACCACCTGAACCTGAGTTTATTCCCCAACACAAATTGGGTTGGCTAACGGGTGGGCGCCACAGCGAAGTATTAGACCGCAAGCAGAATTATCGAGATGCCAAGGGCAACTGGTATATTCAAGTAGATCAAGAGTGGTTAGGGTCTGTTGACTTTTTGAGATGACTTTTGCAGTTCCCCTGAGTTAGTGAATCTATATTTTATTTTATATTCAGTAACTTATTTGTTTTCAGTATCAGTTATATTTATGATTCAGCAACCCACTGCCCCTAGGAGTCAGGCGATGCGCCCACTGTTATTGTTTGTAATGCTGGCTGTTACCGGCCTCCCGGTATTGGCAACGACGACGGCCACGCCGCTTTCATCGGCACTGAGCACTTTCGCACCCGAATCGGCGACCGGCTGGATCGATAAACCGCTGGTGAGCGCAAAAAAAGCCATGGTGGTCACGGCCAATCCATATGCCAGCCAAGCCGCGCAACACATACTACAACAGGGCGGTAGCGCAGTAGACGCCATGATTGCCGCACAGGCCGTGCTAACGCTAGTGGAGCCACAATCTTCTGGCTTGGGTGGCGGTGGTTTTATGGTGTATTGGCAGCAACAACACGCCCGGCTTACCACTCTCGATGGCCGAGAAACCGCCCCTATGGCGGCACCGGACGATCTTTTTTTAGACAAGAATCAGCAGCCGCTGGCTTTTTTTGATGCGGTGGTCGGTGGACGCTCGGTGGGCACGCCGGGCACAGTGATGCTGATGTGGCAAGCCCATCAGCGCTTTGGCAAGCTCGAATGGCAAACACTCTTTGCCTCGGCTATTCGTTTAGCAAACGACGGGTTTATTGTTTCACCTCGACTGGCTCACCTTATTGCACGAGATCAAGAGCATTTGGCAAAAGATGCCGACAGTCAGCGTTACTTCTTTAACGAGCAAGGCAAGCCGCTAGCGGCTGGCAGCATCCACACTAATCCCAAGCTTGCCAAGGTGCTGACACAAATCAGTGTGAATGGCCCCAGCGCGTTTTATGAAGGCCCAATTGCTAATGCCATGGTTGATAAGGTGGCTCAGGCTAAGACCCCCGGTTATTTAAGCCTGACTGACCTAAGCCGTTATCAGGTGAAAGAGCGTCCTGCCTTATGTGCGCCTTATCGGCAATATCAAATTTGCGGCATGGGGCCACCGAGCTCAGGCACGCTCGCACTGGGGCAGATATTGGGTATCTTGTCTCATTCTAACTTGGCTACCTTAGGCCCCAATGCACCGCAAAGCTGGCGCTTAATCGCCGATGCGTCTCGCCTCGCCTTTGCCGACCGCAATCATTATGTCGCCGACAGTGACTTTGTATCGGTACCGGTAGCCGGATTACTGGCCCCAAAGTATTTAGCCAAACGCGCCCAGTTACTTAATCAGTCTCATCAAGCTTTAGCTACAGTGAGCCCAGGCGTGCCCGCGCCTACTTTGGGCCGCTTGGCCTCGGATACCTCTATAGAATTTCCGTCTACTACCCACATCAGCATTGTGGACGGTGAAGGCAACGCTTTGTCGATGACCAGCACCATCGAAAACGGCTTTGGCTCTCGGTTAATGGTGCACGGCTTTTTATTAAATAACGAGTTAACCGATTTTGCTTTTCGCCCCTCGGTAAATGGCGTGCCGGTCGCCAATCGACTAGAGCCGGGTAAACGCCCTCGCTCCTCCATGACCCCCACCATTGTGATGCAGGATGATAAGCCGTTACTCATCGTCGGTTCACCGGGCGGCAGCAGTATTATTGGCTATGTGCTGCACAGTCTTATTAATATACTGGATTGGGGAATGACCGCGCAGCAGGCCGTGCATCAACCGCATGTATTACACCGTGGCAGTGTGCTAGAAATGGAGCCTCAAGGCAGAAATCTCGCCTTGCAGCCCGCGATGGAAGCATTAGGATTTTCCACTCGTTTTACCGAGCTTAACTCGGGTCTGCATGTCATTATGCTCAACCCAGATCAAATTACCGCTGCTGCCGATCCTCGGCGCGAAGGCACGGCGTTGGCCGCTGATTAGCGCGCCGTCTCAATATTAAGAAACTCATTTAGGTATATTGTTAATAATACCGATACAATCGATAAATATATGATCATTTAATTACGGGCATAATCATCCATGAGTAAAAGAAACCAACACGTAATAGACGAGGAAGTCACCTACAACGGCCAGGAGCAATTGGTTTCAACCACAGACTTACGTGGTGTTATTACCTATGCCAATGATATATTTTGCCGTGTTGCAGGTTATCTACCCGAAGAGCTGGTCGGAAAAAATCATAATATTGTTCGCCATCCCGATATGCCCAAGGCTGCCTTTAATGACTTATGGGAACACGCTAAAGCCGGTCGCCCTTGGCGAGGCGCCGTAAAAAACCGCTGCAAAGACGGCCGTTATTATTGGGTAGATGCCTACGTAACCCCCATTTATAACGAAGGGAAAATTACTGGCTTTCAATCGGTGCGTACTCAACTTGACGATAAAACTCGCAATGTGGCCAGCCAAGCCTATCGACAGCTATTAAAACAAGAGCAACAAAAGCGTAAGGCGGCATCATGGCTGAAGCCTATTCTTTCGGGCGCACCACTAGCAGGATTGTGCGCCTTGCTAATTGCCGCTTTTATTAACGGCGGTAGCAGTCAATTACTCTGGAGCCTGCTGCCGTTGTTGTGGCTAGGTGTGTGTTATCGCAAATCGTTATTGGGCACTCGTCAATACTTGCAAGGCCTTGGCCAAGAGTACGACAGTATTTCTCGATTGGTTTATTCCGGTGATGCACCCCACTCCATTGCCGATTATCACTTAAAGATGTGGCAAGCGCGTACCCGGACCATTTTAGGGCGTGTGGATGACGCCACCATTTCACTGAAAGAGTTGGCCAGCTCGATGATGCAGGCCATGACCGGCGCCCGAGTAGAATTAAGCCAGCAAGACAGCGACACCCATCAAATAGCCGCCGCTATTAATGAAATGTCGGCGACCGCTAATGAAATTACCCGCAACACTCAGCAAGCCGCCACCAATGCCGAAGAAGCCCAGCATCAGTGTCATGTCACCCAAGAGCAGTTAGAGCAAACTCGCATCAAAATTGTTGGGTTAGCTGAAGAAGCTGAGGAAGCGGCACACGCTACGCTGGCGTTAACAGAAGAGTCGAACCGCATCGGCACCTTAATGAGCGAAATCCAAGGTATCGCCGACCAAACTAACCTGTTGGCGTTAAACGCGGCCATAGAAGCGGCTCGCGCCGGTGAACATGGCCGAGGCTTTGCCGTGGTCGCAGAAGAAGTACGTGCGCTGTCTACCCGTACCCATGGTGCTACGGAGCAAATTCAAGGCAGTATTAGTCAAATTCAGCAAACATTGGCCAAATGGCGCACCATGATGGACTCCAATTTGGTGCATAGCCAAGAGTGTGTGCAGGCGGCAGAAACGGGCAGTAATAGCCTTGCATTGGTAGTCAGTGAGATTGATCAGATTGTAGGTATTACGGTACAAATTTCTTCCGCCGCCGAGCAGCAACAGCTGGTTGCAGAAGAGATTAGCCATAATGTGCACCAAATTTCTGAAACCTCGTCTGCCAACCTCACTAAAATTGCGCAGGTAGAAGACTCAAGCAAACAATTGCTTGATCGCTCCCAGGGGCTTAACGATCTCACTCGGACCTTTTCTTAAAATATGGTAAGCCCCGCCCCTGATCACCAACGCCAGATTCTAAAGC
The DNA here is from genome assembly GCF_042676125.1 of Oceanisphaera ostreae. Classification (NCBI taxonomy): domain Bacteria; kingdom Pseudomonadati; phylum Pseudomonadota; class Gammaproteobacteria; order Aeromonadales; family Aeromonadaceae; genus Oceanisphaera; species Oceanisphaera ostreae. The sequence continues at coordinate 54,293 of NZ_JBHTJS010000011.1, read as the reverse complement.
TACTGGCGTTGGTGCCCTACGGGTGTGTGGTCAGTTATGGTCAGCTCGCCGACTTAGCAGGGTTGCCAGGTCGTGCCAGATTGGTGGGCCGTACATTGCGCACTCACAATACCGAGCACCTTCCTTGGCATCGAGTGATAGGAGCTGGCGGGCGTTTAAGTCTACCCAAAGGCAGCCCCGCTTGGCGTGAGCAAAAGCAACGTTTACTCAGTGAAGGGGTTACCTTTAAGGGCAATGCCGTGAGTGGTAATTACGTGGCCATGGCACAACACCAATGGCAACCCGACCTAGCCGCCATGCTAATGCTGTTTGAGGGGTAGATAACAGCGCCCGGCGCCCAGCACCAAGCGCCCAGCTAAAACCAGTGACTCAAGACTTTCTCGCAACGGAAGAACACGGAACGCACAGAAAAATTAAGCTGAGATAAGGGCGAGAAAGGCCAAGTGATTTATTGGTAAGAGCCAGCCCTTCGGGCAGCGATAACCTTGAATCTGTAAGCCATCAGCTAAGACAAATACTGCCCTTTTAATCCAGCGTAGCAGGATGGTTTGGCTTTTAGGTCTCATGTTGTCCTCTTCACTTTTTACGCTTCATCCTTAACAGGTTTTTATTCAGATTTAATCGCTATTTTTCCGTGGGTTCCGTGGTAAAAACAGCTTTAGTCTCTGTCTTTAAGCTTAGTGCTAGGCGCTTGGCAATAATTAAAATAGTCCCAGCTGTTGGCCGGTTAATGCTTCAAAGTTGAGTCCTATAAACGGCAAGATGGCTTCTGCCACCGGCTTGATTTGGCGATCTACGTAATGCTGATAATCCAGCGGTGAGCTGACATATTCCAAAGCTTCGGGGCCGTTAACCGTCATTACATAACGGATCACACCTTTATTTTGATAACGCAATGGCAAGCCTAACCGCGCATTGTGCGTATCTGCATCCCGTGCGGCTCGCACCTGCGGTGGCTGCGATTTCACATACTGTGCCAAGGGGCGGCGCAAGCGCTTGCTGTACACCAGATCTGCGTCGTATCTGCCCGACAAGGTATGAGCTAGGGTCTCGCGTACAAAATCACAGGGGTCATCATCATTAAAAATAAGCCGATACAGCTCAGTTTGAAAATGTTTCGCCAAGGGCGTCCAATCTGAACGTACGGTTTCTAGTCCCTTAAACACCAGTTCACTGATGCCATTTTTATAGCTTAATCCGGCATAACGCTTTTTAGAGCCCTGCTCTTGGCCGCGAATGGTCGGCATTAAAAAACGAGCAAAGTAGCACTCAAACTGTAATTCAAGATGGCTGGTTATTTGTAACTCTTCGGCCAATTTATGTTGCCACAACTGCGTAACCAAAGCCCCAAGGCGCTTACCCTCTGTGCTGGCACTCGCCTCATTATGGTGTCCGGTCAACAATACAAACACCGAGTCGGTATCACCATAAATCACTTCATGCCCTTGCTCGCTTATCCAACGCGCACTTTGTTGCATAATTTCATGACCGCGTAGCGTAATCGATGAGGCCAACCGCGTATCATAAAAACGACACCCTCCCGAGCCAAGCACCCCATAAAACGAGTTCATTAAAATTTTAATGGCCTGAGAGCGCGCTGCATCTTGTTCGCGTTTGGCCTGATCTCGCGCCAGCCATAAATGTTGAATAATGGCCGGCAGAAAGTGTTGGTGACGAGAAAAACGAGCGCCGCGAAATCCAGGAATAGCCCCTTCTTCATTGAGGCCGATCACCAATCCCAGCGGGTCGATATTAAAAGTACGAATAATCGCCGGATACAAGCTCTTAAAGTCGAGCACCAGCACATGGCGATATAACCCAGGTCGAGAGTCCATCACATAGCCGCCCGGGCTGGCTAAGCCGCCTCCGGCAGGTAGGTTGGGCGCCACATAGCCGGCACGGTGCAAGTGTGGCAAATACACTTGCGTAAACGCCGCCACCGAGCCCCCCACGCGGTCCAGCTCTAGCCCGGTTAGTTGACTGCGTAGCCGTAAGAAATCCAATAATCGAGTATGAGTAAAAATATCCCATACCAAACGGCAATCTTCTAAATTATAGGCGGCCAGTTTTGGCTTATTGCGATGAAAATCCCGAGTAATGGCGGCTAATCGATTGGCGACATCTTCAGTCTGCTTACCCCGCCCTAATAATTGCTGAGCCACCGACTCAAGGCTAAAACTGTCAAACTGATAGCAGGCCGTTTTAAGCGCCGCGATGCCGTCAATTACCACCCGGCCTGGCAAGGTAATAAAAACCTGATCGGTATAATGGGACTCACGTAAAAAGGCCGGTTCACCACCTCGCCCCAAGCGCAGCCTTATGCCGTGTAAAGCTGCGCGCTGTAATAGCAGGCGAAAATCAAAACCGATGATATTCCAGCCAATAATAATATCGGGATCATACTCAGTTAATTCTTGCTCTAGCGCCTTAAGCAACGCCACTTCGTTAGCCTGCCAACAAATATCGGTCTCGGCCGGCTCGGGCTTTCCTATCATCAATACCCGCGCAAGCCCATCACCGTACAGCCCAATAGAATACAGCTCACCTTGACCCGAACATTCAATATCTAATGACAGCACGCGAAACTGGGGAGTGTAATCACTCGGTTTTAGCCGCGCCTGACGGACTTGGCGAAAACCGTTAGCTGGCTCAAGCGTGCCCATAAAGGCCACGCCACCACGAATAAAACGACTCAGTAAAAAGCGCTCATGCAGGCGAATATCATCCTCAAATACCGAGATACCCTCGCGGCGCAACACCTCGGCGGCCGCTTTGTGCCCCGCTATAGTGGCAAAATACAACACGCCCACCGCTTGGTGCTCTAAGGTCTGTAATCCGGGAGTAGCCCATTGCGCCGTAATATTGGCGTGAGCCAGTATTTGCAGGGCTTGAGCATGTTGTTCGAGGGGGATCATCAGCAGTGGCCGTTCGCCACCCAGCACCAGCCGCACCGGACCTTGATCCGTGGTCAGCCAATAAACAATGTCACAACTATTGTGCCGATCACGGCTATGGCGGGTTAAAATAAACCCCTGCTCAATATTACTCATGGCGCCATTATATCAGCCCCACCACTAGCCGAGCTATTTTGTTATTCGCAGAGAAAGACCTGATGAAAGGTAAAGGGTGAAGGGTGAAGGGTGAAGAGGACGACACAACACCAGCCTTTAAATCATACCCAACACTATTTTCCATCGCCCACAAAAAAGCCCCGATAACCGAGGCTTTTTCACAGTAGCTAATACACATTAGCGCAACTTATTTAGCGTAGCTTACTTAGCGTAACAGGTCGGTGCGCTGAAAGGCGTCCGTTAAGGTAGTGGCTACCTTGCTTAAAATATCAGCAGACACGGGTATTTTATTCTTGTCGCTTAACGTAATACTGCTTTGCTCACCTAAGTCGCCCAGCTGAATACGGTATTTTTGCTCGGGGATGTTGAGCATAGGCAAGCTCAGATCACGCCACTTCCCCTTGCTAAGGCCGTCAAACTCAACATCAACATAGCCCAGTGCTTGCTGGCGGTTGGTTAAGTCAAAACCCAAAGTGGGTAATAAGGTAATCAACCGCTTCCAGCTTCTGTCGTAGCCTTCGGCTACCAGTAACCGCCCTTGCGCCTCATCGAGTGTTAGCTTGATGGGGCTGCGATCCAATAAGTTTTTCTGCTGAGTTAACGCTCGCTGATAAGACAACGAGAACGCATTCATCATCGATGCTTCTGCGCGTTGTTTATCTTGGGCAGGGCCCGAGCTCTTATCGTCTGCGCTTATCTGTACTGCCACAGCACGACGCACCGTGTCTGGGCGCAATTGCCAGCTAAATTGTTGCTCGGCACTACCAATGGCTTTACCGTTACTGCGCCAGCCTTGACCGGCTTGGCTATATTCAGATTTTTGCCCTTTTAAAAAGGCCTCTAGCGCCTGATTTAGCTCTTGTTCTAATGGCTGGTCTAAACGTTGCTGATAAAACCACAGGCCACTACCGTTTTCCAATACTTCAGTGCCCCGTACCAAAGGCAGCACCTGGGTGGGGGGGCGAACATCAACATCTTTACCCGTTACCCCCCTCAAGCCAGCTTCGCTCGGCTTAGGCATCACATATTCATTATTGAAATTAGGTGCTTCAAGGCCTGCCGGGATCAGCAACGGAGTGGTTCTTAGCGTTGAGTCCTGATAATCAAACCCACGGTTAGCTTGCGCACGGGTTTCAGGATTGCTGCAGCCAGCCAATACACTTAAGGCCAGTAGACCCATTACCATGTTTTTTGTCTTCAAAGGTTTATCCACGCCCTATTAACTCCGCTTTAATTAACGCTTCCCTTACCATTGCGGTACTGTTTTTATGCAGCAGAAGCAAAGGTAAACGCGGCATTGAGGTATGAATGAGCTTACAAACAGTATCGGCTCACTTCATCGGTATAAGATGGGTATCATAAAATAGAGATTGATACACATTCAGCTTTTATGCACTAGGTCGACCCGTATTCGTCGGCAGAAAGGCCGCGTTAAATAGTACCGACTAAATAATTCAGCGTTATTTGTACCACTATGCTAGCGCCGAATGATAGACAATTCGTTACCGCTAAAAGAGGGGTTATGGTAGTAGTGGCGTGCTGCGAATACAAGAGTGCTAATGGAGCTCGGCACCATTTATGCTAACATCAGTGGTCTGTTCCACCTCTATTTAGATAGGTTTGTGATGACATATTTACCTGCTGGTAGCCCAGCTCCTGCTTTTACCTTGCTCGATCAAAATGGCAAGTCAGTTAGCCTTAGCGATTTTAGTGGCAAAAAAGTGTTGGTATATTTCTATCCCAAAGCCATGACGCCGGGCTGTAAAGTTCAAGCCTGCAGCCTGCGCGATAGCCAAGCCGAATTGGAAGCACAAAATGTAGTGGTATTGGGCATCAGCCCAGATCCGGTAGCTCGACTAAAGAAATTTGAAGAAAAAGACGAGCTGAACTTCACCTTGTTGTCCGATGAAGACCACGCCGTAGCCGACGCCTTTGGCGTATGGGGATTAAAGCGTTTTATGGGCAAAGAATACGACGGTATTCACCGCATCAGCTTTTTAATCGACGAAACTGGCACCGTAGCCAAGGTCTTCGACAAGTTCAAAACCAAAGATCACCACGAAGTGGTTATGAATTACTTAACGCAAGCGTAAGCACCGCCCAGCTAAAAGCAGTGACTCAAGACTCTCTCGCCACGGAAGAACACGGAAAATTTAAGATGAGATAAGGGCGAAAAGGTCCAAGAGATCTATTGGTAAGAATAAGGCAAAGAAGTTAGCGGGGGCATTAGGTTGCCCTCTTCACTCTTCGCCCTGTTGTTATGCGCCCTTATTCCGTCTTTGCGAGCGTAGCGCGGCAATCCATGCTACAACGGCGCGGTACATAACCATGGATTGCCGCGTCGTTGCACTCCTCGCAATGACGAAGGTTAGGGTTTGGCGCTGGCCTTTTGTAGGGTCCAATTCATTGGACCAAAAACCGTGGCTCGGCGTAAAGCTTACAGCCGCTCGGAGCGGCCCGGTCTTAACCAATAAAAAATCCTTGTCACTTTTCGATTTTATCTCATCTTAATTTTTCCGTGGATTTCGTGGATTCCGTGGCAAAAATAGGTTTTAGGTTTAGCTTAGCGCTGTGTCTTCCCTACTAGCCAGAATCCGCCCAGCATAAACAGCACAAAGATACCCGCCTGCCACTGTAAGCTACCTAGCAAACCTAATGCTGGCCCTGGGCAGATGCCGACTAATCCCCAGCCGATACCAAAAATAAGCGCTCCTAGCACCAGCCGCTTATCAATGACCGGTGCCGGTACCTTAGGCAGTTTAGAGCCCAGTGCACATTGTTGATGGCCTAAACGGCGCCACAGCCAATAACCTGGGGCAAACACCAACAGCGCGCCGCCCATCACCAAGGCTAAACTGGGGTCCCACTCGCCAAACAGATTCAAAAAACCCTGCACCTTAACGGGATCGATCATGCCAGATACCGCAATGCCCAAACCAAATAAAGTGCCGGATAATAGTGCAATTATTATTAACATCTTTTTATGCTCCCAGCCCTAATACCGTCACCGTGGCAATGCCTGCCGCCATAAAAACCAAGGTGGCCACCAGTGAACGCCAAGAAAAGCGACCAATGCCACAAATGCCATGACCACTGGTACAGCCATTACCTAAGCGCGTACCAATACCGACCAGCAACCCGGCCAGCGCCAATTTAAAGATAGAGATAGACGTTAGCTCAGGTACTGCAATCTGGCCGCTGGCAAATAACACCGCAGGCACCAAGACTAGCCCCAATACAAATGCGACACGCCAGCCTTTATCAGCCTGAGTACCAATGCCTGCTACAATGCCACTGATCCCCGCGATTTTTCCTGCTGCTAACAGCAATAATAGCGCCCCAGCACCAATACAGGCACCGCCCATTAAAGCAATCCATGGCGTAAAATTAACTATGGTCATAATCGCACCCATTAAATTAGACAACACTAATAATGCAAGTAATCCATTATATTAGCAATAACGTATTTTAGTTTCTCAGTGCCTCATAAAGCTCATAAAGCTCATAAAGCTCATAAAGCTCATCACAATTTTAGGGTCGTTATTTACAATACCCCTCTTAACCGTCAGTATAACCTGACTCGGAAAGTACGGTTTCATAAGGAATATCAACCATATGCAGTTGCCTGCATTGCATCGTCCTCAACATCACTTGTGTTTTTTTAGGCTGGACTCTCAATTCTGTCTCACTCCTTTAACAACACAACCCGCAGACGATATGCGCTTGCCCGACGCAAGCCGATCTTTGCTGTGCCAACTTAACGAGGACGATCGACGCCAGCTCGAGCAACTTTGTGCCGCAGGCTTACCTGACTGTGTGGCGCTGACCATCAATGAGCGGCGCTGGCAGTGTCATCTTGCTCCGGTTGAAAATAATCACTGGCTGCTGAGCGCCGATATGTCGCAGCATCAACAGCAGGATGTGCTGGGAGTTAACGAGTGGCAGCTGCAGCAATCATGGCTGAACCAGATCACTGCCACATTCTCGGCGCAAATGCCGATACTGGTAGATCTGTTAATGAATCGCCAAGAGGCAGACCGAGTCATTCTCTGGCGCTATTACGCCACCGAAGAAGTATTACGCCCTTTATATAGCCAAGGTCTGCCCTTTACCTTGCTGCCGGTAAAAGCAGAGCGGCGCTATTTACGTACCTTGCAGCAAAGAGGAGGCCTGAGTTACAGCCATTGTGCCCAACAACCGCTGCTGAGCGCCTTTAATTATCTCTCGGGCGACGGCATTGTGCACCGGCTGGATGTGCCTCTGGTGATCGAGCAAAAAATCGTTGGCGTCGTCAGCCTCGAATACGCGAGAGTGCGATCATCCGTGACCCTCTCAGACATGCAATTTGTGGCAGCCATTGCCGCTCAGCTTGCCAAGCTGATGACACAACCCGTCAAAAATGAACCCGTTCAAGACGAAGATATCGATATCACTCGGCTAACTCCTTTATTGTTACGCCATACCGGTCAGGATTTTTTTAATCAGCTGATGGTGCAGCTTACTACTCTTTGTCAGGCTGATATCGCACTGGTCGGACTGTTACACCCACACCAGAACAAGGTGAGAGTGGTGTCCTGCTTTATGGATGAACAGTTACAAGCGCCGTTCAGTTATCACCTCGCAGGTACCCCTTGTCAGTTCACGGTGAACGGGCCACACAATATTTGTGTATATCATCATAATATTGCCGAGCTGTTTCCATCCGATGCTCTGCTGCAAGAAAAAGGAATACAGTCTTATGTCGGTCTATCGATTAAGGATCAAGACCAGCGACCGGTAGGCATACTCACCTTGCTGTTCAAACAGCCACTACGCGTCTCAAACAAGCTGCAGTTGTTACTCGAGCAGTTGGAACACAGGGTCAGCGCCGAATTATTACGTCGGCGAGATCAGGAAGCCCTAATGGTAGCAGCCGTCGCCTTTGATACTCAGGCAGGTTTGTTTATTACCGACGGCCAACTGCATATTCAAAGAGCCAATCAGGCCTTTATACAAATGAGCGGTTATAACGGTGGCGAGCTGATTGGTCGCTCGATGCTGACCCTAAGGGCAGACAACCCCAGCCTAGCAACCATAGAAAGCATTACTCATCACATAGCGCAAGAGCAGAGCTGGCAAGGTGAGCAGCAACTCATTCGTGCCGATGGCCAGATTTTGCCCGTCCACCTGCGTATTTCTCAGGTACGAGATAAATTAGGCATTATGCATCAGGTATGCAGCGTTGAAGATTTGTCGCAACAGCAGGAAGCCAAGCAACGCATAGAGAAAATGGCCTATTTTGATGAGCTAACTGGGCTGCATAATCGCCGCTTTATGGTCGATCATATTAACCAAACCGTTGCACAAGCAGAAATTGACTCAAGTCGGGGCGCCCTGTTGCTGCTCGATCTGGATGACTTCAAGAACATCAATGATTCTCTGGGCTACGCCATTGGCGACAAGCTATTAATACTAGTAGCTGAACGCTTAAGTAACTTCACCAAACACATTGATGGCGCAAGCTTAGCGCGTATTGCTAGCGATGAGTTTGTGCTGCTTTTTCCAGACTTAGGCCATGGGTATACTGGTGCTAAAACGCGCGCCGAACAACTGGCTCACAGCCTATCTGAGCAGTTTATTATCCCGTTTGAACTAGACAATTTACGCTTACACCTCAGCGCCAGCATCGGTATTAGTTTGTTCCCGATAGCTCAGCTAAGCCATGATGAATACCTGCGCCAAGCCGATACCGCTAATCATATCGCCAAGCAAGTCGCTCCGGGTAGTCATGTATTTTTTAACCAAGAAATGGCCGATGAAATACAAGAGCGATTACGTATCTCTAATGACTTACAACAAGCATTAGCCAATAACGAACTCACGCTTTATTTTCAGCCACAGCAACGGGTAAGCGATAATAAACCCGTCGGTGTAGAAGCACTGTTACGTTGGTTACCACCGGGTAAAACACCGATTCCGCCAGGGGTGTTTATCCCCGTAGCAGAAGAGACATCGCTAATTTGTGATATCGGCAACTGGGTATTATTAGAGGCATGCTCTAGCTTTGATCGCTGGCAACAAGCCGGTATCAAGGTGGGTTCTTTATCGGTTAACATCAGTGCGCGCCAGTTTCACAGCGCCGGTTTTATTGCTCATCTCTCGTTACTGCTACAGCAATACCCCAGCTGTCGGCAGCACCTAATATTAGAAGTCACCGAAGGGGTTTTTCTGGAAAACCTCACCGAAAGCCGTAGCCGCATGGCACAAATTAAGACTTTGGGTGTTAATATTTCGATTGATGATTTTGGTACCGGTTATTCATCATTTGCCTATCTGCGCGAACTGCCCGTTGACGAGTTAAAGCTAGACCGCTCGTTTATTCAATACATTGACCAGCGCCCGCAAGACAAAGCCATTATTGCCTGTTTACTGAACTTAGCCCGTACCCTTAACATGGACGTGGTTGCCGAAGGTATTGAAACTCAACAGCAGCTTGCCACCCTTAGCGAGCTTAATTGCCCATCCTATCAAGGCTACCTTCGCGCCCGACCGATGCCAGAGGCAGAACTCATTGAGTGGTTAAAGCCGCTGTAAGCCTTCAGCGGTAAGCCCTCAGCTACCCTAGACCGAGCCCCAGACTCACGTCTGGGGTTCATTACCCTGCAAAGATACACGGCAGCAAACGGTCCCCTATGGGCTCAGGAAACGCCATCCGACCGCCATGAATGGCGGAAGTGCTTGCAGCGTGTCGGTGGAGTAGTGCCTTTATTCGACCTTTACATGAAGTAAAATCAGACCATTTGTTTAGTGTGATTAGTATTATTTAGCTTGGCGCTGCCCTTTCTCCCATAAAAAAACCGGCCTGTTGGCCGGTTTTTTATTACCCATACGCTTAGCGTATTAAGTTAGCTTATTTGCCATATTTACTTAGAAAGTAAGGCATTCGCTTTTTCAACGACGTTTTCAACGGTAAAGCCGAACAGCTTGAACAAGTCGCCTGCGGGAGCTGACTCACCAAAGGTAGTCATACCGATGATGTCACCACCAAAGCCCACATACTTGTACCAGTAATCGGCAATACCGGCTTCTACGGCCAAACGCTTGGTCACAGCCGCTGGCAATACACTTTCTTTATACTCAGCAGACTGGGCATCAAACACATCGGTACACGGCAGTGATACAACGCGTACTTGCTTGCCTTGTGCACTCAGTTGCTCACACGCAGCCATGGCCAGCTCAATTTCAGAACCGGTAGCAATGATAATTAGCTCAGGCGTGCCTGCGCAGTCTTTCAGCACATAACCGCCTTTGGCTATGTCCGCTAATTGCTGCTCGTTACGATCTATCTGGCCTAAGTTCTGACGAGAGAAAATCAAAGAAGTAGGACCGTCTTGACGCTCAATAGCGGCCTTCCACGATACTGCCGACTCAACCTGATCACAGGGGCGCCAAGTGCTCATATTCGGGGTTAAGCGCAATGAAGCAATTTGCTCAACCGGCTGGTGGGTTGGCCCGTCTTCGCCTAGGCCGATAGAGTCGTGGGTGTAAACGAAAATGGCGCGCTGCTTCATTAGAGCGGCCATGCGCAAGGCATTACGCGCATATTCCACAAACATCAAGAAGGTGCCGCCGTAGGGCACAAAACCGCCGTGCAAGGCCACACCATTCATGATGGCGCTCATGCCAAACTCACGCACGCCATAGTGCAGGTAGTTACCGCTGAAATCATCGCTACTAATTGCCTGTGAGGCTTTGTGTATGGTCAGGTTAGAGGGTGCCAAGTCGGCACTGCCGCCCAACAGCTCAGGCAAAATGGCACCAAATACATCTAGCGCATTTTGTGAGGCTTTACGGGTAGCAATTTTAGCCGGGTTTGCTTGCAAGTCTTTAATAAAACCTGCGCTTTGCTCAGCCCAATCCGCTGGCAGTTCGCCATTTAGGCGACGCTTCAGCTCGGCGGCTAGTTCTGGATGAGCAGCAGCATAGGCCGCGAACTCTTCATTCCACTTCGCTTCTACCACTTCGCCTTGGGCTTTTGCATCCCACTCGGCATAAATATCGGCAGGAATTTCAAACGGTGCATGGCTCCAACCCAACTGCTCGCGAGTCGCGGCAATTTCGGCGTCACCTAAAGGAGAACCGTGGCAGTCTGACGTGCCTGCTTTATTAGGCGAGCCAAAACCGATCACGGTTTTACAGCAAATTAACGTAGGGCGTGAGGTGTCGGCGCGTGCGGCGTCAATGGCCTTGGTTAAAGAGGCAGCGTCGTGGCCGTCTACATCGGCAATCACCTGCCAGCCATAAGCTTCAAAACGCTTAGGGGTATCGTCGCTGAACCAACCGTCTAGTTCACCATCGATAGAAATGCCGTTGTCATCCCAAAAAGCAATCAGCTTGCCAAGACCTAAAGTACCGGCCAATGAACAGGCTTCGTGAGAAATACCTTCCATTAAGCAACCGTCACCTAAAAAAGTATAGGTGTGGTGGTCGACTACGTCGTGGCCTGGGCGGTTAAACTGAGCCGCTAAGGTTTTTTCGGCAATCGCCATGCCCACGGCATTAGTAATACCCTGGCCTAATGGACCGGTGGTGGTCTCTATACCTGGTGCGTAACCGTATTCGGGATGGCCCGGCGTTTTGGAATGTAACTGACGGAATTGTTTGAGATCTTCAATGGATAAGTCGTAGCCAGTAAGATGCAGCAACGAGTACAGCAGCATAGAGCCATGGCCGTTAGACAAAATAAAACGGTCGCGATCGGCCCAATCAGGGTTGTTGGGGTTGTGCTTAAGGTAATGGCGCCACAACACCTCGGCAATATCTGCCATGCCCATAGGGGCTCCGGGGTGACCGGAATTGGCTTTCTGTACCGCATCCATACTTAATGCACGCACGGCATTGGCAAGCACTTGACGAGAAGGCATCAACATCTCCTGAGATGGTTACTTATTATTAAGGGGGTGAACAAACGGCGGTATTGTCCCAAAGACTGCTAGGCGGCGCAAATTTAATCTGTGTAGGGCTCAACGTTAACCCACAACCTAGCTCATGACCAACAAACACCACCAATGCAGGCAAGCTCTTACATTTTGCTGGTAATCGGCGTCTTGCCTTATTAGAATAGCCGTCCAGATGTTAATACCGCTATTGTGAGTAACCGATAGTCGGCGGACATAACACTCCAGATTTATATAGACGTTAGGAAATCATCATGGCCAAACTATTTACCTCCGAGTCCGTATCCGAAGGTCATCCAGACAAAATTGCCGATCAAATCTCTGATGCGGTGCTGGACGCGATTATTGAGCAAGACCCCAAAGCTCGAGTGGCATGCGAAAGTTTCGTTAAAACAGGCATGGTGATTGTGGGCGGCGAAGTAACAACCAGTGCTTGGGTTGATATTGAAGACTTGGTGCGTCGTACCGTAAGTGACATTGGCTATACCAGCTCCGAAATGGGTTTTGACGGCGCAAGTTGTGCCGTGCTGAATGCCATCGGTAAACAATCTCCTGATATCGCCATGGGCGTCGACCGTGAAGACGAAGACCCTTATGCTCAGGGTGCTGGCGACCAAGGGTTGATGTTTGGTTATGCGTCTAACGAAACCGAAGTATTTATGCCGGCACCTATTACTTACGCGCACCGCTTGATGAAACGTCAGGCCTATGTGCGTAAAGCACGCGAGTTACCTTGGTTGCGCCCAGATGCTAAGTCACAAGTGACGTTTGTGTATGATGATGCCGGAAAACCCATTGCGATTGACGCGGTAGTATTATCGACTCAGCACAGCCCAGACATCGATCAAGCTACCTTGCGCGAAGCCGTAATGGAAATGATCATCAAGCCGGTATTGCCCGCTGAATGGCTGACTAAGAACACTAAATATTTTATTAACCCTACCGGCCAGTTTATTATTGGTGGTCCCGTGGGTGACTGTGGTTTAACCGGACGTAAAATTATCGTTGATACTTACGGCGGCATGGCTCGCCACGGTGGCGGTGCTTTCTCTGGTAAAGATCCCTCTAAAGTTGACCGCTCCGCCGCTTACGCCGCGCGCTATGTTGCTAAAAACATTGTGGCTGCAGGCTTAGCAGACCGTTGTGAAATTCAGGTGTCTTACGCCATTGGTGTAGCAGAGCCCACATCTATTAGCGTAGAAACCTTTGGCACCGGCAAGGTTGCAGAATCGGTGATTGACGCCATCGTGCGTGAGAATTTCGACTTACGCCCCTACGGTTTGATCCAAATGCTGGACTTGAACCGCCCAATTTATCAGTCTACTGCCGCCTACGGACACTTTGGTCGCGATGAATTCCCTTGGGAAGCCGTCGATAAAGCCGACTTGCTGCGCGACGCTGCCGGTTTGAAGTAAGGCTGCCGTGGTACTGCTAAAAAGGGAAGCTAACGCTTCCCTTTTTTATTACAGACTTTCTGCAACGGAATCCACAGAATCCACGGAAAATAGTGATCAGATCTGAAAGTGATCTTTATGGGTAAGAGACAGGCACAAGTACATCATAGGATGGGATTGCTCTTACCCATCAAAAACGTTTAGGCTCTTGTCGCACGTGAACTGCGTTCGTGCGTTGCGTGTTCTTTCGTGGCAAAAAATAATCTTTAGGTTTTTATGATTTCTTTACAACAACGAATCATCACCCGCGTTAATGACTGCATGCAGCTGGCTGCTAAAGAGTTGGCTCGCGAGTTTTCGCCGCCTAAAGTGCAGTTTAATCAGCGTGGACGCATTGCAGGTTCGGCTTGGCTAGAGCGCTGGGAGCTGCGTTTTAATCCGATATTGCTGGCGGATAATGAGGCCGAATTTCTGACAGAGATAGTCCCTCATGAAGTGGCTCATCTGATCGCGTTTGCCTGCTATGGCAAGGTTAAGCCCCATGGCCGCGAATGGCAGCACATTATGCAGTCGGTATTTGGGCTCACGCCGCGCACTCGCCATCGACTGAATACCAATAAGGTGGCACCCACTTTTAGTTATCAGTGTGAGTGTCGCAGCCATCAGCTAACCCTTCGGCGTCACAATAATATGCAGCGTGGTAAACAGCGTTATCTGTGTTTGCACTGTAATAGCATATTGCAGAAGCAATAGCAGTCAGCTTTAAGCGGTAAGCCTGTCTCTTAGTCACAAGTTTTTGATTGCATTAAAAATAAAAATGAGGTGGCGTAATGTAGTCGGCTCGCCTTGCATAACTGCCGAACAAAGGGTCCACTCCACCGACACGCTGCAAGCACCTCCCTGTGACGCTCAAACACATAACATCCCTGTTATGTGATGGTCGGTGGAGTAGATCCCTTTATCCGGCCACACACATCTGTGTCGACTATTGGCATTGATTACTGACCCCTTGAGTTAATGGTTGAAATCAAGTAATTCCCCGAAGGAAACTAATTTGCGCCTGCGGCCCAATGCGAGAGCAAGCGTTCGCCTACAAATTCAGGCAACTCGGTGCTAATGGGAGAGCAGAGGGCGTCTGCTCCGTCGACCCTCCGCGCCAGGGAGGGCGCGGCGGAGCCCCCATGGATGGGTTTACGGCGAGTCGGTCGGAGTAGTGAGCTCTGCCCGATTACACCCAAAACGTCAACAAAAAGATGTGATGAAGAGACAGGCTGGCAGCGCTTAGCTAATTGATTTAACTGACAGCTATTTTTTGAGTTACTTCTAAAAAATGGGTATAACCTTTCACGCTATTGACTAAACAGTCAAGAATAATGGCTGCCATTTTCTGTTACTGACACTTGCATCCAATCATCTCTAAGGAACGTTAATACTAATGAAGAGCCCTCGCTACGTTAGTCGCTATCTTAAAGCGGCTTTTTTTGTTGTCTGCACCGCACTAATTCCCACTTTAACCGTCTATGCCAGTGATATTGTGGTGGGCTCATGGAATATTCAGCGCCTAGGCCATGGTAGCCAAAAGAGCTTTCCTGCCCTTGCCGCCATCGCCAGCAAAGTCGACTTGCTGGCCGTGCAAGAGGTAATGACCGAAGCAGGTATCACTGAACTAGAGCATGCATTAGAAAAACACACCGGAGAGCCATGGGACCATCTGGTTTCTCATGCTTTAGGTGCTAATAGCTATAAAGAGATGTATGCATTTTTGTGGCGTGAGTCTGCAGTGGAATACAGTGACGGCGCTGTGGTTTATCTTGATAGAGAAAACCATTTCGTTCGCGAGCCCTTTTCTGCAAAGTTTAAATCAAAACAAGATAACAGTGAGCTTGCTATTGGCACTGTGCATATTTTGTACGGAAAAAGCATTAAGGATCGTACTCCAGAAATTAAAGCGCTTGCGGATTACTGGCTATGGATGGCGGATATTTATCCCAACACCCCTATTGTGTTAGCCGGTGATTTTAATTTGCCGCAATCACATGCCGCTTGGAATTCATTAAAGCAATATGCGCAGCCTTTGATCACTCAAGGCGCTTCTACGCTGTCGAAAACACCCGGTAAGTATGCAAATTTATACGACAACATATGGGTCGAGCGTGATACTAACCTGCCGATAAACGATGCCGGTATTATTGATTTTCCTAAGATGATTGGCTGGGATCACAGTAAAAGCCGCAAGCATGTTTCTGATCATGCGCCTCTTTATATGGCTCTGGGTAATAGTCGCTTAGATAATGCAACCGCGAGTATTTCGGCCTTTACTACTCCAGCTCCCCCTAGCAAGCCACAACCCTCAACCGCCGAGAAGGCGACCCAAGAAATTAGGGGAAACAGTAACTCCCATATTTATCATCGTCCCGACTGCCCCAGCTACCAGCGTGTCAGTAATAAAAATAGAGTTAACTTTAGTAGTGCTCAAGCGGCTGAAGAATCAGGCTATCGACTGGCAAAAAACTGCCCACGGCCGAGCTGAATAAAGAACGTATGAAGATTGGGGATTGGGGATTGGGGATTGGGGATTGGAAAATATAATTAAAACGCCCGGCACCAAGAGGCACAAAAGCTAATCATGGTGCTTTATTTTAACTGCGAGTTCCTCCATCCATTCCCTAGTCCCTACTCGCTAATCCCATGTGTTTTGTTCGCTTTGCGAATACCATAGAAGCGATGGTGTTCTAACGGTACAATATACGGCAACTTACGAGCGCTATCATCGTAGTAAAGGAACAGTGCAAAACTATGCGTATACCCCGAATTTATGAGCCTAGCCCACTGCACAGTGGGCAGGAATTAACGCTGTCAGAAGATGCCGCCAACCACGTTGGCCGTGTGTTGCGCATGCAGGCTGGCCAAGCACTAGTGCTGTTTAACGGTCAGGGCGGTCAGTTTCACGCCGATATTATTGAAGCCACTAAAAAAACGGTGCGCGTACGCATCAGTGAATTTGATGGCAGTGACTGTGAGTCTCCCCTACCTTTTCACTTAGGGCAGGTGATCAGTCGCGGCGAGAAAATGGAATTTACTATTCAAAAGTCGGTAGAGCTGGGCGTGAATGTGATAACCCCGCTGTTCTCGAGC
The DNA here is from genome assembly GCF_042676125.1 of Oceanisphaera ostreae. Lineage (NCBI taxonomy): Bacteria > Pseudomonadati > Pseudomonadota > Gammaproteobacteria > Aeromonadales > Aeromonadaceae > Oceanisphaera > Oceanisphaera ostreae. The sequence continues at coordinate 37,757 of NZ_JBHTJS010000011.1, read as the reverse complement.
CGTTGTGGCGTTAAGCTCACCGGTGAGCGATTAGAAAAGAAAATTCAACAATGGCAGAGTATCGCCATTGCCGCCTGCGAACAGTGTGGCCGCAATCAAGTTCCTGAAATTCGCCCCGCCATCCCCCTAAGTCAATGGTTGGCCAAGCAAACCGACGATCTAAAGCTTAACCTGCACCCAAAAGCCGAGCACAGCGTTAACACCTTGCCGCCACCTAGTGCCGGTATTAGACTGTTGGTTGGCCCAGAAGGCGGCTTGTCTGACGATGAAATCACTCAAGCTCGCGAACAGGGGTTTATTGATATTTTGCTCGGCCCTCGCGTATTGAGAACCGAAACCGCGGCTCTTACTGCCATTACTGCTTTGCAATGCCGATTTGGAGATCTTGCATGACCATTAAACTGGGAATCGTTATGGACCCTATTCAGTCCATTACTATCAAAAAAGACACCAGCTTCGCCATGCTGCTAGAAGCCCAACGCCGTGGCTACGAGCTGTGGTATATGGAAATGGGCGATCTTAGCCTGCGTGATGGTGAGTCCTATGGCCGCATGGCCAAACTGACCGTGAAAGAAGACGCTAACCAGTGGTATACCCTAGAAACTGCAGAGCGCCAGCCATTAAGTAACCTCGACGTTATTTTAATGCGTAAAGATCCGCCCTTTGACACCGAGTTTGTATACGCCACTTATCTGTTAGAGCGTGCCGAAGAAAAAGGCACCCTTATCGTGAATAAGCCGCAAAGCCTGCGTGATGCCAATGAAAAGCTCTATACCGCGTGGTTTTCTGAGTTTACGCCTACTACCTTGGTCACGCGCAGCGCCGCTGAAATTCGTGCTTTTCACCAAGAGCATAGCGACATTATTCTTAAGCCTCTCGACGGCATGGGTGGCGCATCAATTTTTCGGGTCAAACAAGATGATCCTAACTTAGGCGTGATCATCGAAACCCTCACCGAACACGGTAGCCGCTACTGCATGGTACAAGCTTATATTGCAGCGATTACCGACGGCGATAAGCGGGTATTAGTGGTGGATGGCGAAGTGGTGCCCTATTGCTTAGCTCGTATTCCACAAGGTGGGGAAACCCGTGGCAACCTAGCCGTGGGGGGACGCGGTGAAGCGCGACCATTAAGCGACAGTGATCGCCGCATTGCCGAGGCCTTAGGCCCTACCTTAAAGGCAAAAGGGCTGATCTTTGTTGGTTTAGACATTATTGGTGATAAGCTGACCGAAATAAACGTGACCAGCCCAACCTGTGTACGCGAGATTGAAGCGGCGTTTCCCGTCAATATTGCCGGTATGTTGATGGATGCGATTGAAAAGCGTCTATCATAAACATTAAGACCATTACCCCCGTCAATGAGCGGCGGGGCCATTTCTGACGCAAGACGAGATGACATGGACTCATTGCAACATCACTTTCTTATCGCTATGCCTAACCTCAAAGACCCTTTCTTTGCCGGTTCGGTTACCTATGTCTGCGAGCACAACGACGAAGGCGCCATGGGTTTAGTCATTAATATTCCCATTGATATGCCCTTGCATGAGCTGTTAGAGCAACTAGAAATGGCCCCTGAAGAAACACCATCCGAGCTCGATAACCCGGTATTACAAGGGGGGCCAGTGGCCGCCGATCGTGGTTTTGTATTGCACAGCCCTGTATCCGGCTTTAGCTCCAGTCAAATGCTGGCTGATAATTTAATGATTACCACCTCACCCGATGTATTAGAAACCTTAGGCACCGAGCAAGCCCCCGAGCATTATCTGGTTGCTCTGGGTTATGCAGGCTGGACGCCTGGTCAGCTAGAACAAGAGCTAACTGAAAATAGCTGGCTGACTATTCCTGCTGATACCAACCTTATCTTTGACACTCCACTAGCCAAGCGCTGGCATCAGGCGATTGCGCGGTTAGGGGTGGACTCGTGTCATTTATCATCACAGGTTGGTCACGCATGAATCGCACCTTAATTGGTTTCGACTATGGCACCAAAAGCATTGGTGTAGCGGTAGGACAAGAAATAACTGCCTCGGCTCGTCCTTTATTGGCCTTAAAAGCCAATGACGGCATTCCTAACTGGGAACAAATAGCCGCGCTGCTCAAAGAGTGGCAGCCTGCTTTATTAGTGGTGGGGCTACCACTGAACATGGATGGCACCGAGCAAGACATCAGCCGGCGGGCCCGCAAGTTTGCCAATCGCCTGCACGGGCGTTTTGGCGTAGCAGTTGAGCTGCAAGATGAACGCCTCACCACTACCGACGCACGCGCTCGCCTATTTGATGCCGGTGGTTACAAGGCATTAGGTAAAGATGCGGTGGACGCCGTGTCGGCGCAATTAATCTTAGAGTCTTGGATGGAAAATCAAGCGTACAGCGCTTAATTCAGTAAGGCTGGGATATTAGAACGAAGAGTGGGTTAGAAAACATAACCAACGCCACTCTCCTCTCATTTTTTAGTTACGCTATGACTTAAACTTATTCTTGTTCAGACTTAGGATATTTGGCTGCGGTTGCTTCAACCAACGGCTTTAGTTCGCCTTGTTGGAACATTTCCATGATGATGTCGCACCCACCTACCAGCTCACCATCAACCCACAATTGTGGGAACGTTGGCCAATCAGCGTACTTAGGCAGTTCTGCGCGAATTTCTGGGTTTTGCAAAATATCAACATAGGCAAACGGTTCGCCACAATTCATCAGAGCTTGTGACGCTTGTGCAGAAAAACCACAGCTTGGGAATTTAGGCGACCCTTTCATGTAAAGCAGGATGGGGTTTTCACCGATTTGAGTTTTAATTTTATCAATTGTATCCATGGGGCACCTCAGCAGACGGCTGCTTATTAGCAACGTATTAAAACGGCAAGTCATTAGGGTCTGTTGACCTTTCGCGGTTAAGTTTTGTTCGAGTTAAACGCGTTTTTATCGCGGCGAGCGGGTTGTAGCCTAGTCATTCTAAGCAAAACCCGCTCAACAAAGAGAAAAACGCGTTTAGCCGAACCCGCAGGGCAGCGCTTGTTGTGCCTTTCTACAAGGCATCACAAACTGCTGCAAAAATAATCTCGAAAGGTCAACAGACCCTAACATGACATGTTAAAAAACCTATTCTACGTTATCTCACAGGGGTCACAAGTAGACACGGGGTAAATTGCGCATACTCTGCAGCTCTTCTGTGACTAACGGCTAAAAAATATCCCTGTTACGACAAGACCTTACCCTTACAAAAGCTGTTGTTGTTTAGCCATCCAGCTAGCTGCTACAATGGATTAAGCAATGTTAATGGTATACGGTAGTAAAATATTGACCGTGTCCGCTCTAGAAGAAAGAAAATAGTAATGTCGAGACCAGCCTCAGGCTGGCACCATCAAAATGGAGATTATAATAATGGCATTTGAACTTCCTGCCCTGCCTTACGCCAAGAACGCTCTGCTACCGCATATTTCTGAAGAAACGTTAGAGTACCACTACGGTAAGCACCACAACTCTTATGTAGTTAACCTGAACAACTTGGTTCCTGGTACCGAGTTTGAAGGTAAATCTCTGGAAGACATCATCAAGACTTCTTCTGGTGGCATCTTCAATAACGCAGCCCAAATCTGGAACCACACCTTCTACTGGCACTGTTTGGCGCCAAACGGTGGCGGCGAGCCTACTGGTGCGTTGGCTGACGCAATTAACGCTACATTTGGTTCTTTTGACGCGTTCAAAGAAGAGTTCACCAAATCTTGCGTAACTAACTTCGGCTCAGGCTGGACTTGGTTAGTGAAAAAAGCCGACGGTACTGTTGCCATCGCTAACACCTCTAACGCCGGTTGCCCGTTGACCGACAACGTAACGCCGCTGATGACTTGTGATGTTTGGGAACACGCCTACTACATCGACTATCGCAACGTGCGCCCAGACTATGTGAAGGCCTTCTGGTCTTTAGTTAACTGGGAATTTGCGGCAGAAAACTTCGCCAAGTAATTCTGGTTGAATGACATAAAAAAACCCCGGCTAGCCGGGGTTTTTTTATGTCTGAGCCCCTTCGGGGAGCTGTACGCTTTAAGCCGTAAGTGATCAGCTACAGATAAGAAAAAAATTAAAGACTCTCTGCCACGGAACCCACAGAAAGATAGTGATCAAATCTGAAAGAGGCCTTGATGGTAAAAGCGAAGACAGTATTATCTTTAACGTAAGGCGTACAGTGTTAGGCGTAAAGCGGTCTTTTGTAGGGTGCCGCTTTAGCTGGCACTCCCGTCTCAGCGGGATTTAAAACCACCCAGCTCAGCTGGGCCAACAGCTGGAGCGTTGGACTACAAAAAGACGGTGTTTGTTTTTAACGTAAGGCGTACAGCGTAAGACGTACGGCGGGTCTTCTGTCACTGATCGCTGAAAACTGACGGCTTACCGCAGCCGTTAGGGCTTGTGCTAGGATGCAGGCTGCGCTTCTTATTCGAGCTGGATAATGATGATAAATACCTTAGAAAAAATCACTCAGAACATCGACAACTTTAGCAAGTCAGAAAGAAAGGTGGCAGACGTGATCCTCGCGTCTCCACAAACCGCTATTCATTCCAGCATTGCCGTTCTTGCCAAATTAGCCGATGTTAGCGAGCCGACGGTAAATCGATTTTGCCGCCGACTCGACGCTAAAGGCTTTCCCGATTTTAAATTACATCTGGCGCAAAGCTTGGCCAATGGCACGCCTTTTGTACAACGTCCGCTGGATGAATCCGACAGCCCTGAGTCGTACATCGCCAAAACATTTGAGTCCAGCATGGCCTGCCTCAATGCTGCTCGCAACAGCCTAGACCCGCAAGCGGTTAATCGTGCGGTAGACGTATTGACCCAAGCACAGCAGCTATCTTTTTTTGGCTTAGGTGCCTCGTCGGCTGTAGCTCACGATGCCATGAACAAGTTTTTTCGCTTTAACGTTCCCGTGCAGTGCTTTGACGACGTGGTGATGATGCGCATGAGCGCCGCTAATAGCTCGGCAAACGAGGTGTTGGTATTAATTTCTTATACTGGTCGCACTAAGGCGCTGGTAGAAATTGCCCAACTAGCTCGTAAAAATAATGCCGTCGTATTGGGGTTGACCGCCAAAAATTCTCCGCTGGCTCGAGTCTGTAGCATGGTCTTATCGATGGATGTGCCAAATGATGCAGATTTGTACCTTCCTATGGCCTCACGACTAACTCAAATGGTGCTTATTGATGTACTGGCTACGGGGTTCATCTTACGCCGTGGCAGTACCTTTATTGAAAATTTACGGAAAGTTAAAGAAGGGATAAAAAACTCTCAATTTGATAACCCTCATCTTTAATTTTGATCAAACCACCGTTAAAAATCAGTCATTTTTGTGACACAGTCTACACTTTTCTATTTTCTTCAGTTACTATCGATAACAATTGATAAACCAAAGGCGGCGTTATAAACCGTGAGCAAGCCAATAATCGTACTTCAAACCGAACGTCTTATCTTGGCTCGAGGCACTCATGCGTGAACGCTCGCCGTTTAATGAGCGTGTTAATCTCTGTGGCTTTAAAAACGCGCTAGTTTCCTTCTTTATGTGATCTACCTCTACACTGGAGTCTCTAAATGTTAAGACGTACCAAGATAGTTACTACCCTAGGTCCGGCAACTGATCGCGACAATAATCTTGAAGGCATTATTAAGGCCGGCGCCAACGTAGTGCGCATGAACTTTTCTCACGGCACTGCCGAAGATCATATGAATCGGGCCAATCAAGTACGCGAAATTGCCAAGAGACTAGGCGTACACGTTGCTATTTTGGGTGACCTTCAGGGCCCTAAAATCCGTGTTTCTACCTTTAAAGACGGTAAAATTCATCTGAACCTGGGCGACAAGTTCATTCTGGATGCAGACTTAGGCAAAGACGAAGGCGACGAAAAACAAGTAGGCATCGATTATAAAGACTTGCCACGTGACGTTAAAGTAGACGATGTTCTGCTGCTCGATGATGGTCGTGTTCAGCTACGCGTTGAAAGCGTAGACGGCAACAAAGTATTAACGGTCGTTACCGTTGCTGGTCCTTTGTCTAATAACAAAGGCATCAATAAAAAAGGTGGCGGCTTGTCAGCTCCGGCCCTAACCGAAAAAGACAAAGAAGACATTATTACTGCTGCTAAAATCGGCGTCGACTACCTAGCAGTGTCTTTCCCACGTACCGGCGAAGACATGAAAGTTGCCCGTGAGTTGGCTCGTGCCGCTGGCAGCAATGCCAAAATGGTTGCCAAAGTAGAACGCGCAGAAGCCGTTGCCACCGATGCCGCGATGGAAGATGTGATTTTAGCATCTGACGTAGTGATGGTTGCTCGTGGTGACTTGGGTGTGGAAATTGGTGACTCCGAGTTAGTGGGCGTACAGAAGAAATTGATCCGTGCCTCTCGCCGCCTAAACCGTGTTGTTATTACTGCAACCCAGATGATGGAGTCGATGATTTCGGCGCCGCTGCCTACTCGTGCAGAAGTAATGGACGTGGCTAACGCCGTGCTGGATGGTACTGATGCCGTAATGCTTTCTGCTGAAACGGCCGCCGGTGACTTCCCAATTGAAACCGTTAAAGCCATGGCTGAAGTATGTTTAGGTGCCGAGAAGCACCCAAGCATCAACGTGTCTAACCACCGCATGAACTTTACCTTCACCTCAGTTGAAGAAACTGTGGCGATGTCGACTATGTATGCAGCCAACCACTTACAAGGCGTGAAGGCCATTGTGGCCCTGACTCATTCAGGAACCACTCCGCTGCTGCTGTCACGCATTAGTTCTGGCCTGCCTATTTTCTCGCTGTCTGGCGAAGAAAAGACCTTGGCTTGGAGCAACATGTATCGTGGTGTTACCCCTGTGTACTTCAAGCATGATGTTAAACTGAACAACTCAGAAGTGAGCCGTGAAGCTTTGGCCACGCTGAAGAAAGCCGGTTACGTTAACAGCGGCGACCTAGTATTGCTGACTCACGGCGATACTATGGAAGTAGTAGGCAGCACCAACACCTGCAAGATCCTGACGGTAGAATAAGCTCATTCATTGAATGTGTTTTGCCTAGTTAGTTGTAGCTAACTAACCGTAATAAGTAATGTTGCATAACTTATGTGGTGGATTCTGTAGGTAGCTTCGGCTTACTTTAAAGCTAAAGACCTTTCGCAACGGAATCCACGGAACCCACGGAAAAATAAAGATAAGATCGGAAAAGTTGATTTGTAAAATCTTAATCAAAGCAGTGCCAAGCTACCCTAGCTGCTAGACTTTGCTCTTACCAATAAGATTTTTTGGATTTTTTCGTTCTTATCTCAGCTTAATTTTTCCGTGTTCTTCTGTGGGTTCCGTTGCAAAAAATTATTGGTGTAAGGCTTTTAAGAAGCAGCAATAAGCCTGATCTATGTTTCCACATCTGTTACGACGAGCTTATTTAAAAAAGCCGCCTTGGGCGGTTTTTTTGATCCTGAGAGGAAGACCGCGGTACACCCTTCGGGGAGCTATAAGCCGTACGCTATAAGCTGTCAGACAACAAACTTCTTGTCGTCCGATGCTCTAGGAATTGATACTCACCGTTTCAACCCACTGCGAATATTCGCTGGATATTCGATTAAGCTGAAAAGATGGGTCACGGCGAGACAGCCTCGCCCCTGTGGAGCAGGAGGGTTTTAAATCCCGCTGAGACGGGAGTGCCAGCTAAAGCGTCACCCTACAGAAACGCTAGATACAAACAATAACACCCCGAACCTACAGGTTCAGGGTGTTATGTACTTGGTATTGAGTGCTCGTCGTTAGGTGTTTTCTTTAACTTCCAGCTTATAGCTTACCGCTGATAGCTTTTTTAAAGTTCTCCCGGCTTAAAGCTGTCTACGGCAATGGCGATACGGCGTAGTTGGTCCGCATGCTTGAGCTGCTTAATATCCTCATCGTTAATGATGTTGTGTGCCTTGCCCTGTGTTAGAAGCTCTTCAAACGCCAGTTTGCTACCCAAAGTGCCGTTTTTTTGTGCCTGATGCAGTTTTTTCTCAATATCTTGCACCCCCACCATCGCCAAAAAGGCCGCTTCTACTTCACCTAAGCCCGGCTTGCCAGCTTCCGGCACATAGCACAGCGTGGTTAAACGCTCGCGAACACCAGATGTGGGCGTCATCAGCAGTTTACTAATGGCTTGTGCATGACTATCCAACGGCTTTTTATAGCGGTTACCCAACGGAAAGATAAGTGCCCTCAGGGTAAACGCCACCCCACGGTTGGGGAAGTTCTGAAAAAATCCGTCTAGTGCTTCACCCATCAGGTACAAGTTGCGGGTGAGCGTATAATGCACAAAGGGCAGCTCGTCACTGGGGCGACCATTATCTTCAAAAAACTTTAAGGTCGCGCTTCCCAAATAAAGATGACTTAACACATCACCCAGACGCGCCGAGATCATCTCTTTGCGTTTAAGGTCACCGCCTAAAATCAGCATTGATACATCGGCACACAGCGCCAACGCTTTACTCATGCGCGCCAATTGGCGGTAATACACAGCAGTTTCACCCGACACTGGTGCTCGGTTAAAGCGCGCACCTGTCACCCCCTGCCACAACGCCCCAAATACGTTGCTGGTGGCAAAGCCGATGTGCTTGAATAACAAGTTATCAAACTCATTCAGCCCCGCTTGCTCGTCGGGGTTAACCGCCGCTTCCAGCTCTTTTAATACATAAGGATGGCATCGGGTGGCGCCCTGACCAAAGATCATCAGGTTACGGGTCAAAATATTGGCCCCTTCTACGGTAATGGCTACCGGGATGCCCATGTAGTTGTGCGCCAGATAGTTTTTAGGCCCCATTTGAATGGCTTTTCCTGCATGCACATCCATGGCGTCATCCAACACGGTGCGCGCCATTTCGGTCATGTGATACTTAGATATCGCCGTTATAATGGCCGGGCTTTCTTTTAAATCTAGCGCTTTCGCTGTCAGTCGGCGCGTGGCTTCCAACTGATAAGTGAGGCCACCAACGCGGGCCAAGGCTTCTTGCACCCCTTCAAACTTACCAATAGATAAGCCGAATTGCTTACGCACATAGGCATAAGCACTGGTACTGCGCACCGACAAATGGCCACTGGCGGTGCCCAATGCAGGCAGTGAAATGCCCCGCCCCGCCGACAAACATTCCACCAACATGCGCCACCCCCGCCCAGCATGCTCAGGGCCGCCAATTATCCAGCTCAGCGGAATAAATACGTCTTTACCATGGGTGGTACCATTTAAAAATGCCAACCCCATGGGGAAATGTCGGTCGCCCACGTCCACCCCAGGATGACTGGTGGGGATCAACGCACAGGTAATGCCCGGAGCGGGGTTATCGCCAAGCAAGGCGTCTGGATCAAACAGTTTAAATGCTAAGCCGAGCACGGTGGCTCTGGGTGCCAGCGTAATATAGCGCTTGTCCCAATTTAGCCGAATGCCGACCACTTCTTCGCCTTCAAACTCGCCCTTGCACACCACGCCGGAGTCGGGAATCGCACCCGCATCAGAACCCGCTTCGGGCCCGGTAAGAGCAAAACAGGGGACTTCTTGGCCCTTAGCAAGTCCTGGCAACCAGCGATCTTTTTGTTGTTGAGTGCCGTAGTGCATTAACAGCTCACCCGGGCCTAACGAGTTAGGTACCATCACCGTCACTGCCGCACTCACACTGCGCGAGGCTATGCGTGCCACTATGGTGGAGTTGGCGTAAGCAGAAAAGTCTCGGCCACCGTATTCTTTAGGAATAATCAGCGAAAAAAAGCCTTGTTGCTTAATGTAATCCCATACCGGCTCGGGTAGCTCACGCTCATCGTTTACAATCTGGTGGTCGTCTAACATACCCAGCAGAGTTTCTACTTGGTTATCAAGAAAGTGTTGCTCCTCTTCGCTTAAGCGAGAAGGTCCATAAGCCAGTAATTTCGACCAGTCTGGCTTGCCGCTAAACAAGTCACCGTCCCACCACACTGTGCCCGCTTCCATGGCTTCGCGTTCGGTTATCGACAGCGGCGGCAGAATTTTTTTAAAGGTGGCAAAGGCCGGTTCGCTGATCCACTTCTTACGTAAACTCATGTTCCCACTCCTCATTAACCGCTAAGGTCAGCGACCCTAAACAGGGTTCGCACCGACTCCACTGGCAAGATAAGGGATCACCTTGCGCACCAGCCCTTCAACATCAATATCTTCATTAAAATCGGTTTTGGCAATATCACGCAACGCCTCGCTGGAGGCCATAGTAAACACCACGGTACCTAGGGTGAAATGCAGCCGCCAGAATAAATCTACCGATGACAGGCTAGGCGCAGCTTTTTGAATAGCTTGCGTAAAATGCTCTAAGACTTGCCCGTAATGATTAACAATAAACCAGCGTAAAAAACCCTGATTATCGATGTAGCCTCGCCCCAATAGCTGTAAAAAAATCTCTGGCCCACGGCGATGTATCGCCGTTAGCTGCATTAAGGGCGATACAAAACAATCAAACACTTGATGCAAAGTAATGGTCGATTCATCTAATAGCAGCAGCAGCGCCGCATCCGACTTGGGCATAAAAGTGGCCAGATAGCGATCCATAACCGCTTTGATTAGATCTTTTTTCGAACCAAAATGATAATTGACTGACGCCAGATTAACTCCTGCATCGCCGGTAATTTGTCGCAACGAAGTATCACTAAAGCCCTGCTCTGCAAACAGCAGCTCGGCGGCATTGAGTATCTTTTGTTTGGTTTCTTTTTTAGCCACGGGCCACCTCGAATAAAACAACTGTTTAAAATCTACGTTTCATCGACCGTCCTTGTCAAGTTAAATAGCCAAGCTAAACCCACAACAAATTATTTTTTTATTAAATAACAATTTTCGGGAACCTTTTATGATTACCTCGCTCTGATATAATGCCACTGTAATAAAGCACTAAGTTCGCCCAGCTATGCTGGGCCTTTTTTTGCCTGAATTTAAGGTACAGGCTGTATAAGCCAATACCCGGCTCGCAGGCAGCCAGCTTGACCTAGGGTAGGTCGTCCACTTGACTCTTTACACTTCACGCGATTAAAAATAAGGGGCTGTAATGAGCTTGAACGAAGCACCAGCAGAGGTGCAACTGGCCGTAGACTTGATTGAATTACTGGAGCTGAATCAGGTGGCACCCGATCTGGCACTAAAAGCGCTGGCCATGGTAACCGCAGACTATGAGCGCAAGCTGGGTGTTACCCAGGGTGAAGGATGAATCTGGAATGGCGCACCAATAAAAAACACCGCTCTTTATGGGAGCGGTGTTTTATCTTTAACTGACAGCTTACAGCTCCCCGTAGGGGCTTAGCGTTCTTCTTCTAAATAGGTATAACCTTCCAGACCGGCAGTCAGCTCTTGAAGCATCATGGCTCGGGACTCTTCATCCAGATGAGGCTGGTTTAACAGCGTTTCATAACGGGCGTTAATAACGGATGGGTCTATATCCACATAACGCAACATGTCTGCCACCGTGCTCCCTGCCTTAACATTATTGATAACCACTTTGCCATCAGCATCTACCGACACTTCTGCACTGTGGGTATCGCCAAACAGGTTATGCATGTCGCCCAATATTTCTTGGTACGCGCCCACCAAGAAAAAGCCCAGATACTGCGGCTGGCCAGGTATAAACTCCGGCATCGGCAAGGTGGTTTCTACGCCTTGGCCATCGACATACTGGTCGATAGCACCGTCAGAATCACAGGTAATATCTAAAATAACAGCCCGACGCGTCGGCTCTCGGTCTAATCCGTCTAGGGGTAAGACCGGGAAAATCTGGTCAATGCCCCAAGCATCGGGTAGCGACTGAAACAGCGAGAAGTTAACAAAGCATTTATCGGCTAACTTTTCATTCAGCTCATCAATGACCGGACGATGAGAACGGTTGGCGGGGCTTAGCTGCGATTTAATATCCAAGCAGATATTAAGGTGCATTTCCTCTGCCCAGGCGCGCTCTTCCAGCGTCATCAGGCCCATATTATATTGCTGATGTACATCACCCAGCTCTGCCACTATATCGTGATAAATCTCGAGCAGTGGCGGATCTTCCCGGCATAAATCTTCCCAGGTTTCCCAAATATTGTGCAATAGCATAGCCGCATCTTCAGCCGGAGCTTGAGCTCTTTGTGGATTAGCAGACTCAATGCTGATTACGTCGGCAATTAACACCGCGTGATGAGCCGTAATAGCACGGCCCGATTCACTGATAATCAACGGATGCGGCAGGTCGAATTCGCGACATACATCGCCAATACCCCACACCACATTGTTGGCATACTCACGCATATTATAGTTAGCCGAGCAATAGCTTTGTGAGCGGGTACCTTCATAATCGACACCCAAACCACCGCCTACATCCACGATGTTGATCGGCACACCAATGCGGCGCAGCTCACCATAAAAGCGACCACATTCGCGCACGCCTTTTTGAATGTCGCGGATATTGGCAATTTGTGAGCCAAGATGGAAATGCAGCAGTTGTAGCCAGTGCAAACAGTCCGCATCACGCAGCTGCTTCACCAAACTCAACACATGGACGGCACTTAAACCAAACTTAGACTTTTCGCCACCGCTCGACTGCCATTTACCCGCGCTCTGAGACGCCAATCGCGCACGTACGCCAAGCCTTGGCTCAACATCAATGCACTTAGCCTCTTCCATCACCATGGCCAGCTCAGACAGCTTTTCGATGACGATATACACCTGATGGCCCATTTTGGTGCCCAGCAGTGCTAGTCGAATGTATTCTTTATCTTTATAGCCGTTGCACACAATCACCGATTCAGTTTCGTGACTGTGCGCCAGCACCGCTAACAACTCTGGCTTAGATCCCGCTTCTAGGCCCAAACGCGGCTTATCTTTATAGGCTTTAGTCACGGCATCCAGCACGCCACGCTGCTGGTTTACCTTGATGGGGTATACCGTTAAGTAGTCGCCTTCGTAACCATAATCGGCAATCGCCCCATTAAAAGCATTAAACAACGCATCGATACGGCTTTTAATAATATCAGGAAAACGCAGCAACACAGGTGCAGCGTAGCCTTCCGATTTTAGTTGCTCTACCACATCAGACAGCACGATTTTAGCATCGGGCCGAGACTTGTCGGGAGTAACAACCACTTGACCTTGTTCATCAAGATGAAAAAAACCAGCACCCCAGTAAGGCAGGTTGTATATTTTGTGTGCGTCGCTTGCGGACCATTCGGCCATAATTCTTTGTCCCTTCTATATGTCAGGGTCACAGAAAATCCGAACCTAAATCAGGTTCGGTACGTTAAATTACCACGCCCAGGGGCGGTTTGGTTCTTTAGCTAACCGAGCTAAAGAGCCGGTAGAATATTTAGCGCCTAACACCATCTGCCGCTAAAAATAGAGGCGCGAGTTTACACATAGCCATGACGGCTGACCAGTGGAAACCACTCCTTTAAGGCGCTTTTTTTACCGTCAATTTTCGTCCATCGCGAAAGGTCAACAGACCCTAACGGTCGCTGTGACCTAAGTCGCGTTCTGGTGCAATGGTATCTCGTAGCCGTTGTTTAATCTCTTTGGCTTCGGGAAAACCATCGTCGGCGATACGGCACCAAATTAGCTGACCATCAACGAGAATTTGAAACTGCCCCTTGTCGCCAGGAATTAGGGCCACTTCACCCACTTCGTCATTAAAGGTAGATAATATCTCTTGCGCCAACCAAGCCGAACGCAATAACCAGCGACATAAAGAGCAGTAACGAATTTCCACTCTGGGTTTCATTAACTTATTCCTTATAACGAATACCAATCCCTCCTGCTCCGCAGGGGCGAGCTTACCTCGCCGTGACCAATCCTTTCAGCTTAATTAAATATCCAGTGAATATTCGCAGTGGGCTGAAAGGGAGAGTATCAACGCCTAAAGCGCGGGCTACAGGGTTTGGGTCTTTTGAAAACACCGTTGCACGTCTTACGCTGTACGCCGTAAGTTTAAGATTAACAGCGAGATCCTGACCTTCGTCAGGAAGACGGCTTAAAGACGGTGTTTTTACTTACGGCATACAGCGTATGGCTTACCGCTCCCCGAAGGGGTTAACGTACTACGCCGCTTAAGAACTCGTGACGGGTTTCGGCGCGGCTTTTAAAAATACCGCCCAATGATGTAGTTGTGGTGCTGCTGGTAGCGTCCATCACTCCGCGCGCTTTCACGCAATAATGGGTGGCGCTAATACTGACGGCCACATCATCGGACTCTAACAAGGTCTGTAGTGCGACCAACACTTGTTGGGTCAGTCGTTCTTGTACTTGGGGTCTGCGGGCAAAAAACTGCACGATGCGGTTTATTTTAGACAGTCCAATAACCTTAGATCGAGGGATGTATGCGACCGTTGCTGTGCCGTCTATGGTCACAAAGTGGTGCTCACAGGTGCTGGTTAGTGTGATATCGCGCACCTGCACCATTTCATCGACCTTCATCTTATTGTCGATCAAAGTAATTTTAGGAAAGTAGCTATAATCTAAACCGGAGAAAATCTCACGCACATACATTTTGGCAATGCGCTGTGGTGTGTCTGCTAGGCTGTCATCTTCTAAGTCTAACCCTAGCACGTCCATCATCTCGGTCATTAAACCAGTAATACGTGCTTGTTTTTCATCAAGAGTCAGGTTGTTGCTTTTCATGGGGGTTTCTAACCCACGCTTTTCAAGAGCAGATCGAACCCGAATAGCGGCATCACTCAAAGCTGTCATGGCGGTTCCCGTTGGAGAAATAAAATACAAAAATGAGACTGTGAGAATGGTAGTGCATTTGCCGCCCATAGTGAATGCTATATTACCAAAGCCCTGCGGAGCAGCTCACAGAAGACACGGCTTTGTGCCATACACTGTCAGTTAATAACCAAGACTAGGGTCTATAGACCTTTCGCGGTTAAATTTTGTTCGAGTTAAACGCGTTTTTATCGCGACGAGAGGTGAGTAGCCTAGTCATTCTAAGCAAGCATCTCTCAACAAAGAGAAAAACGAGTTTAGCCGAACCCGAAGGGCAGCGCTTGTGGTGTCTTTCTACGGCGTTATCGCTTATTGATGGATAGTGACTACATGGCATAATCGATGCCTTGTATAAAGACACCACAAACTGCTGCAAAAACCATCTCGAAAGGTCAACAGACCCTAGGGTCATGCTTGATATAAAGAGCACTCTACCGCTTTTTAGATGTGCCATCGCTTTAATCGATTGAGGGCGGCCTTTGTACTGAACATTTACTGCTCCTGTTTAACGTACTGCGGATGGCGTATTACGGCTATAAATTTTTAACTGGTTGTTAATCTTTAACTTACGGCTTAAAGCAGTTAGCTTACAGCTATGTTTTCGGTGTTAAACACCTTACCTCTCACGGCACTGTTAATAGGAAGCGACTTATGACGACCTTCGATCCTTGTAATCAACCCGGTTTACGAGCCTATCTTGATGCTAAACAAGATATGCTGAGTCAGCTGGATAAGGTGAGTAAAAGCGAGCTGGTCAGTCTTGATCAGCTGCTCAATCGCATTTTAGCCGACGACCTTCTCTCTCCCATCGATGTGCCCTCTTTTGCCAACTCAGCCATGGATGGCTATGCCCTGCGTGCCGAAGACGTGCAGGAAGGCACGGCGTTGACTCTTATTGGCACCAGCTTGGCCGGCCAACCGTTTAACGGCCGTGTTGGCACCGGTGAGTGTGTGCGCATTATGACCGGTGCGGCACTGCCATTAGGCGCCGACACGGTGGTAATGCAAGAAAACTGTCGCTCTGAGCACAACTTTATCTCCCCCCAAGGCACCATTACCGAAGGGCAAAATGTGCGCCAACCAGCAGAAGACTTGACTCAAGGCGAGCGAGTATTTACCGCCGGCACCCGCATTAATGCTCGCGTGCTGGCCGTATTATCCTCATTAGGGTTAGAGCAACTGTATGTGCGCCGCCCCTTAACCGTGGCGTTACTGTCTACCGGTGACGAGCTAAAAACGCCCGGCGAGCTGCTGGGCCCTGGCGATATTTATGACTCTAACCGCATCGGTATTCGCGCCATGCTGCAACGCCTCGGCGTTACCGTGCTCGACTATGGCATTATCAAAGACGACCCGGCCCTGATCCGCCAAGCCTTAGTGAAAGCCGCCAGTGAAGCCGACGCCATTGTCACGTCAGGCGGCGTCTCGGTAGGCGATGCAGATTATATTAAACAAGTGTTAGATGAAGTGGGACGTATCGGCTTTTGGAAATTAGCGATAAAACCAGGCAAACCTTTTGCTTTTGGCCAGATTAACGATTGCCCTTTCTTTGGCTTACCCGGTAATCCGGTATCCGCCGCCGTCACCTTTCATTTATTAGTGCGCCCTGCCTTGGCCAAACTAGCCGGTGAGCCACTGCCTGCCCCTGTTACTTTGCAGGCAACGGCGTTAATGCCCCTTAAGAAAACCCCTGGCCGTATGGACTTTCAGCGAGGCTGCGTTAGCACCCAAGCCGACGGCAGCTTAGGCGTAGTCGCCGCTGGAGCCCAAAGCTCTGGCGTTTTCAGCGCCATGGCACAAGCCAACTGTTTATTACATCTTGAACAAGACCGCGGCAACGTAGCCGAAGGCGAACACGTCACTTTAGAGCTAATCGACGGTTTATATTGGTAAAAGCAGCGCCCAGCACCAAGCGCCTAGCTAAAAATAAACACCGCCCTTTATTTAGCTGGGCGGCGGACGCTATATTTAAGCCGTCTTCCTGACGAACGTCAGGATCTTGGTTGGTTAAGTCTTATCTTTAGCTGATCGCTTACCGCTGACGGCTTCCAGCTTTGTTTAAACCCCTCGCTCGTTGTTCCAGATCAGCACGTGTAGCTGGGGTAATACCCGTGCGGTAAACCAACGATCCGCCGTTACCTTGTCAACCAACCAGCGTAAGCGCGCATTAAGCGCCTCAATATCGGTTTCAATATTCGGTTGTTCTGGCGTGGCTGGTGCAGGATTACAGGGCTGAAGCGTCAGCGGTAGCTGCGGGTAAGCCTTTGCCATTTGCCGTGCCCACTGGTAATCCGCTTCGTCAGAAATCACCAGCTTCAAGCTCACCTGAGTATGTATGCCTGCCGCTGCTAGGCAGTCAGCAAACCGTGCGCCATTAAACGGCATGCCGGCTGAGGGCGGTTTGGGACTGAGCGTTAAATGATCCAGCTGGGCAAACCAGGGTTGTACCTTGCTGCCTTGGGTTTCAATGGCAAAGGTATAACCTTGGTTTTGGCCAAGCGCTAACAGCTCGGTTAATGGCTGCAAGGCTGGATTTCCCCCAGATAAGGTCACCAGCAACGGCTGTTCACCGCTTAAGCATTTTACTTCGGCCATCACCTGCGCCGCGCTCATTGGTGTCCAGTCGGCTTTAAATCGCGGTTCAACGGCATACAGGGTGTCGCACCAGCTACAGCGAAAGTCACAGCCCCCAGTACGCACAAAGACGGTGGGCACGCCAATAAGCGCCCCCTCACCTTGAATGGTGGGGCCAAATATTTCACTAATAGCAATGGTGTGGTCACCGTCTTTCGTATTAGTGATGGTATGGGTAGCTATCTGGCTCATGGGCGATATTCCGCCCAGGTCTTGGGCGTTTCCGACACCATAACGGCGCTCACTTCGGACCAGCGGTGGCAGGCCCAGTCAAACAAGTGCTTGGCCAAACGCTCGGCCGTGGTGCACTCATCACCCAGCACCTCGTTTAAATGGCGATGATCTAGGGTGTCATCTAAATAGTCTTTAAAGGCTTGCAGCTCAAGATAATCACGCACAAAACCAACTGTATTAAGCGTTTCGCTACTGAGTTCAATCACCACTACATAGTTATGGCCATGCAAACGAGCACAAGGGTGCCAGTCGGGCATTTGCGTTAGCTGATGGGAGGCAGAAAAGTGAAACTCTTTTTTAATACGATACATTAGGAGTTCACCTTCGCCTTTACCTTCGATATGGCCGCTTTCCAGTATTGCGTATCTTGATAAGGAGTGGGGTCAATTATGTCAGCTAAGGTCATGGCCTCGATGCGCTCTACACAGGTGCCACAGCGGCCACAGTGTAGTTCCCCCCCTTCATAACACGACCACGTATCGCCTATAGGCACATTAAAGCGCGCCGCATCTCGGGCGATCTCGGTTTTATCGGCATTCACATAGGGGGCAAACAGTGTCACTTCGGCCACGCCGTCTAGCGCTTGCGCCTGCATTTGGGCAAACAGTCGAATAAAGTCGGGCCGACAATCGGGGTAGATAAAGTGATCGCCGCCGTGCACCGCTAATGCCACCGCATCTAATCCGCGGCTAGCCGCCACGCCAAAGGCAATGGTCAGCATAATGGCATTGCGATTGGGTACCACGGTCAGCTTCATGTTTTCTTCGCTGTAGTGGCCATGAGGTACATCTATGTCGTCGGTAAGTGCCGAGCCCGAGAGTTGCGCACCAATGTGGCTAATGTCCATGACTAGGAGGGGGACTTGCAGTTGCTCTGCGCACTGGCGTGCGGCATCAATTTCTTTTTTATGGCGTTGGCCATAGTCAAACGTCAGTAAGGCTCCTAGGGCATTTTCTGCCGCTAGGCGATACGCAAGCGTCACTGAGTCGAATCCGCCTGAGCAGATTAATAATGCGTTCATCAAATTGTGTCCTTGTTTTTTCCGGGTAGGCTGCGACCGGCATTCATTAAAATTGAGGCCATTTTAGCGCCCACTAGCAGAAGCGCAAATAAAAAGGGCGCCTAAGGCGCCCTTTTAAATGAGTAAGATGTTTTTAACCCATTACTTGCTCGTGTGTTCTGCCAAATATAACCACGTATCAATTACAGTATCGGGGTTCAGTGATACCGAGTCGATGCCCTGCTCTACTAGCCACGCGGCAAAGTCTTTATGATCAGAAGGTCCTTGACCACAAATACCCACGTATTTACCGGCCTTGCGCGCCGCTTGAATAGCCATTGATAACAGTGCTTTCACGGCTTCGTCGCGCTCATCAAACGAGGCGGCCACTAAGCCTGAGTCTCGGTCTAACCCTAACGCCAGCTGGGTCATGTCGTTAGAGCCAATAGAGAAGCCATCAAAGTAGGCTAAGAACTTGTCGGCTAACAAGGCGTTAGACGGTAGTTCGCACATCATAATCACCTTAAGACCAGCTTCGCCGCGCTTAAGGCCATTTTCCGCCAGAATATCAATCACCGACGCAGCCTCAGTTAAGGTACGCACAAAGGGGATCATGATTTCAACGTTGGTGAAGCCCATGTCGTTGCGCACCCGCTTCATCGCCTCGCATTCCATGGCAAAACAGTCACGGAAGTCTTCGGAGATGTAGCGCGATGCACCGCGAAAGCCCAACATCGGGTTTTCTTCATCTGGCTCGTAGGCATCACCACCCAGCAGATTGGCATATTCGTTAGACTTAAAGTCCGACATTCGCACAATCACTCGTTCTGGCCAGAATGCCGAGGCCAAGGTCGCAATACCTTCGGTCAGTTTGGCAACAAAGAATTCCCGTGGGTTGTCGTAACCGGCAATAATGTCGTCAATTTGTTGCTGCAGCTTAGGGCTTTCTTTGTCGTAATTAAGCAGAGCTTTAGGATGCACACCAATCATACGGTTAATGATAAATTCTAATCGTGCTAATCCCACACCTGCGTTAGGCAGCTGTGCAAAGTCGAAGGCGCGGTCTGGGTTACCCACGTTCATCATCACCTTTACCGGTGACGGGGGCATGGCGCCAACTTCTGAAATATTAACATCAAAGTCCAGCTTGCCCTGATACACGAAGCCGGTATCACCTTCGGCGCACGACACGGTAATCTCTTGACCTTCGCTAATGCGCTTGGTGGCATCGCCACAGCCCACTACCGCAGGAATACCCAGCTCACGGGCAATAATGGCCGCGTGACAGGTACGCCCGCCTCTATTGGTCACAATAGCCGATGCGCGTTTCATGATCGGTTCCCAGTCTGGATCCGTCATGTCGGTGACTAACACATCACCGGCCTTCACCTCATCCATCTGATCCAATGAAGCAATGACCTTAGCAGGACCGGCACCAATTTTATGGCCAATGGCGCGACCTTCTACTATCACTTCGCTTTGCTCACTCAACGCAAAGCGTTCTAACACATTGCTGTCTTGGCGGCTGCGTACGGTTTCGGGGCGCGCTTGCACTATGTACAACTGACCATCTAAGCCGTCTTTAGCCCATTCAATGTCCATCGGGCGACCGTAATGTTGCTCAATAATCACCGCTTGCTTAGCCAACTCCATCACTTCGGTGTCGCTCAGCGAGAACTGGTTACGCTCTTCTTTAGTGGTTTCTTTAATATCAACCTGCTGGCCTAATGCTTGGCCCTTGGCATAAATCATCTTCTGCAGCTTAGAACCCAAGGTTTTACGTACAACCGCTGGGCGCCCCGCTTTAAGCGTTGGCTTGTGCACATAAAATTCGTCGGGGTTAACCGCACCCTGCACGACCATTTCGCCCAAACCGGTAGATGAAGTAATAAACACCACTTGGTCGAAACCCGACTCGGTGTCGATGGTAAACATCACACCCGAAGATGCAATGTCTGAGCGCACCATGCGCTGAACACCAGCAGACAGCGCAACACCTTGATGTGCATAGCCTTGGTGCACTCGATAAGAAATAGCGCGGTCGTTAAATAAGGAAGCAAATACGTGCTTAATGGACTCCATCACCGAGTCTAAACCGCGTACGTTCAAAAAGGTTTCTTGTTGCCCGGCAAACGAAGCATCGGGCATGTCTTCTGCGGTAGCAGACGAGCGTACGGCAAACGAAGCTTCGTCGCCCATTTTACCCGTTAACGTCTGATAAGCATCGTTAATGGCGCTTTCAAGCTCTGGTTGAAATGGCGTATCAATGATCCATTGACGAATGCTTTTCCCTGCTTGACCAAGGGCTGCAATGTTGTCGACATCGAGGGTGTCGAGCAAATCATGAATTTTGGCGTTAAGACCACTTTGCTCTAAAAATTCGTTAAAGGCATAGGCCGTGGTTGCGAATCCACCAGGCACAGACACGCCGACTCCGGCCAACTGGCTGATCATTTCACCTAAAGAGGCATTCTTACCACCTACTCGGTCTACGTCGTTCATTCCGAGTTGCTCGTACCAAATTACATATTCCTTCACGGCCACGTCTCCAACTAATGATGTTTTGGGTTGCAAATATTTATAAGTGTGCGTGTAGCTTATTATTATCGAGAGCCTTACTTAGATATGCCTCGGCACAGAATGATTCTACAATGGCGATAAAATGTAGGTAAAGTTTAACCTGCACCAATACACAAAAGTGAGATCTGGAGGCCTAATGCACACAGTTTTTTATGTTTCTGATGGGACGGCGATCACAGCCGAAGTTTTTGGTCATGCGGTATTAAGCCAATTTCCGCTGCCCTTTGAGCAAGTTACCGTGCCATTTGTAGGGGATGAAGGGAAGGCGCAGGCAATTAAAGACAAAATTAACGACAGCTATCGCCAAAGCGGAAAGCAACCACTGGTGTTTCACACCATAGTGGATTCGACATTACGTAACATTATCACCAGCAGCGAGGCAAAATGTTACGACTTTCTTAACACTTTTGTAGCTCCTATAGAACAACAGCTCGGGGTAAAAGCCGATCCGCGTATTAATCGTACTCATGGGATGGAAAATAGAAAGCACTATGACACCCGAATTGATGCGGTGAACTATGCCCTAGAAAACGACGATGGCATGACCACTAAGGCCTATGATGAAGCCGATATTATTTTGGTTGGCGTCTCTCGTTGTGGCAAAACCCCCACCAGTTTATACCTAGCATTACAATTTGGTATTCGCGTAGCCAACTATCCTTTTATTGACCAAGACATGCAGCAAATGGAGCTACCAAAGGCGCTTAAAGCCAACCGGCATAAGCTGTTTGGCCTAACTATTGATCCTAATCGCCTGCAAGAGATCCGCCAGCGTCGCATGGCCAACAGCGGGTACTCAGCCGCCGCTCAGTGTCGTTATGAACTAGGCCAAGTTGAGCGACTATTTCGTATGGAAGCCATCCCCTTTATTGATACCACCTATCATTCGGTAGAGGAGATTTCGGTGAAGATTTTGGAGCGCACTGGTATCCCGCGTCGGATCTATTAATTGAGTACAAAAAAACAAATATTTTTTTGCGATCTACCCCGAAACATTGCACACAAAAACAAACAAAATATTGATTTAGTGTTTACATAAATGTATACATTGCACCTAGTGTTTAACCAAGCAGTCGAACACAACGCAAGTCGCATCACAGTTGTGCGTCTGGTTTTTGCTGGATATGGTGTGTTTTTTTTGTATAAACAGCTTCACTCACCAGAAGCTGTGCATACAAAAAAGGCTGGTTCATCATGAACTCCGGCGATTAACGTCATTACTGGTGGCTGTTGTTGCGTTGGCGCATTTTGCCCAGCAAGCTTCGGCCCCACTTGAGCAAAACTCAGGGACTCATTGCAATGAAACAAAGTCAAAGCAAGTCAATATTCGATTTCTACGGCAAGCCGTCTTTCGGCAAAGCACTGCCGCTATCATTCCAGCATATTCTGGCCATGATCATGGGGGCCGTTACGCCACCTATTATTGTTGGTGGTGTAGTCGGTGCGAGCCCTGCAGAAGTAACATTACTTATACAAGTAGCGTTGTTCTTCTCTGGTATTTCTACCATGCTGCAGCTCTATCCTATTGGGCCCATGGGTTCTAGAATGCCAACTATCTTCGGGGTGGGCTTTGCTTATGTGCCTACTCTGATTGCCGTAGGTTCAGTATATGGCATCGAAGGTATCATGGGCGCGCAGATTATCGGTGGTGTCGCCATGATTGTGGTGGGTATTTTTATTAAGAAAATTCGCCACCTCTTCCCACCGGTTGTTGCGGGTACCGTAGTATTAGTTATTGGTTTGTCTTTGTATCAAATAGCGATTAACTACATGGCCGGTAGCGGTAAGCCTGGTGTTCCTGGTTTTGGCGATGGCCAAAACTGGTTAGTCGGCCTGACTACCTTAGTAATTGTATTGGCTTGTTCGCAGTTTGGTAAAGGTTACTTCCGCCTAGCGGCCATCATCATCGGTATTGTTGCCGGTTATGTGTTGGCATTTACTTTAGGTATGGTGAGCTTTGACAAGATTGCTGATGCCGATTGGGTAATGCTGCCAATGCCATTAGCCTTTGACCTGCACTTCCCTATTGAAGCTATTATCCCGATGGTTATTATCTGTATCGTTAACTCAGTACAAACCATTGGTGATTTATCTGCGACTGCTATCGGTGGTATGAACCGCGAATTAAAAGATAAAGAATTGTCTGGCGGTTTGATTGGTAACGGTTTTACTACGCTGATTGGTTCTTTCTTTGGTGCTCTGCCTACCTCTTCGTTCAGTCAGAACGTGGGTATCGTCGCTATGACCAAAGTTATCAGCCGCTATGTACTGGGCATTGCTGGTATCTTTATGATTTTGGCCGGTTTGCTGCCTAAGTTTGGCGCCGCGATGACCACTATCCCCTACCCGGTATTGGGTGGTGCAACCATCATAGTGTTCGGCATGATCACCATGACGGGTATTCAGTTACTGGTTAAAGACGAGCTGTCTTCACGTAACGTGACTATCGCCGCCTTGTCTGTTGCTATGGCAATGGGTATCCACGCTTCACCTACCGCTGTTGGTCAGCTGCCAGATATGCTGAAAACACTGACTAGCCCAGTAATTGTTGCCGCGCTAATGGCCTTCATTATGAATATCGTGTTGCCTAAGAAGTCTATTGAAGACGAGAAGCGTGAGCGTGAGCAAATTGAAAAAGACATGAATGGCAGCAGCGATGATGCTGATAATGTCCAAAAAAAAGTAAAAGCTGAAGGCGCCAACTAAGGAATAAATCTTAAGTTAAGCTAACATTCAGTATCTAAAAAGCCGGTCGCAAGACCGGCTTTTTTTATGTCTAATACCAACCCACCCCGAGCGTAGGGTCGCCTTATTTAGGCAAGGAGTATTCGACCTCTTTAGGCCGTGCTATGGTTTTGGTCGATTGAAATCGACCCTACGATCAGGATGGCTCCTTGTTTTTTGTAGGGGCGAATTTATTCGCACAATAATGGTGGCACGGCCTAAAAGAGACCAACCTACAAAACTAACGTGAGACCTTGACACCCAACAGAGTATCTACAGAAGACATAAAAATCTGATCAACTGGTATAAGCGCAAATATCTTACTTGGCAAAAAGGCGGTTTCAAGGCTTTGCCCTTGTGCTATAACCATGGTCTCTTTTTAAGGCGACAGGAAGTTTCATGACTCAATTCAATAATGTGACCGTTATCAAGCAGGCCAATGTGTACGACGGTGGCAAGGTCACCAGCCGCGTAATCCAGTTTGCCGATGGCAGTCGCAAAACGTTAGGCATTATGCTGCCTGGCGAGTATACCTTTGACACGGCCGCGGCCGAGTTGATGGAGATTATTGCCGGCGAGCTAGAAGTACAGCTGCCAGACACTGAGCTTTGGCAAGCCATTAAGGGCGGTGAATCGTTTAATGTGCCAGCCAACGCCATTTTCAAATTAAAAATCCATACCCTAGTGGATTATTGCTGCTCTTATTTCGACTAAGTTGTTAAGCACTCTACCTTGCGAGACAGAGTGCTTAAATACCCAGCTTTATCCTCATTGGAAGTAACGATTTTCTACGTCTGCCACCGAAATCGGCTTGCTATACAAATACCTCTGCAGCTCCTGCCATCCCATGCCCACGAGTACCTTTTGCTGACTCACCGTTTCTACTCCTTCGGCTATAGTTAGCCCAACCGTTAGCCCAAAACTAAAGGGAAATTAGGATGCCCATACTATTGCTGTTACTAAGCTTGCTGGCCACGCCACTGGCCGCCGAATATCGTGTTCTCCCCCTAGCGCAGGGCCTACACCATCCTTGGGGACTGGTAGAGCTGCCCAGCGGCGAGCTATTAGTTAGCGAGCGTAGAGGTCGTTTACTGCGCCTCAGCGTCAATGGCAACCCTACCACGATTACCGGTCTGCCCACGCTGACAAATGCGGGGCAAGGCGGTTTGCTTGATTTGGCCCTGCACCCCAACTTTGCCAACAATCGTTGGCTGTATTTCAGTTACAGTCAACCTGGCAAAGGGGGCTCCGGCACCGCCGTGGCCAGAGCACAGCTGCATGGCTCTACCCTTCGCAACGTAGAAGTCATCTTTGTGCAACACCCCAAAACCTCGGGCAGTGCGCACTTTGGCTCTCGTTTGGTATTCGACAATCAGGGTTATCTGTTTATTACCACCGGCGAGCGTTATCACTCCCGTGATATGGCGCAACGGCTCGATAATCATCTGGGAAAAATCCTCCGCTTGCATGACGATGGCACCGTGCCTGCTGATAATCCCTTTATACATACCCCCAATGCCAAACCCGAAATTTGGAGTTACGGTCACCGCAATATTCAAGGCGCCGCCATTCATCCGCACAGCGGTGTACTGTGGACCCACGAGCATGGCCCGCGCGGCGGTGACGAAGTAAATCTCATCAAAGCGGGTGCCAATTATGGCTGGCCTCTGGTGACCCATGGCCGAGAATACAGCGGCGGCGTTATCAGCCAAAATACACATCTGGATGGCATGGAAGACCCACTTTGGGTATGGGTGCCGTCTATTGCTCCTTCTGGCATGCTGTTTTATCGCGGACAGCACTTCCCCCAGTGGCAAAACTCATTGTTTGTTGGCGCCTTAGCGGGCCGCAAACTGGTGCGACTAACACTAGATGGCCCCAAAATCATTGGCGAACAGGCGCTGCTTGAAGAGCTAGACGTGCGTATTCGTACCTTGGTGCAAGCTAAAGACGGCGGTATTTACCTGCTAACCGATGAGACGAATGGCCAGTTGCTTAAGTTGCTGCCGGCAATCGATGAGTGAGAAGTCCAGTTTAAAACCAAGAAAGAGGCAGAGGAACAAAGAGCCAACAGATCAAAATCTATTTTTGCCACGGAATACACGACTCTTTACTTACGAGAAGCACGGAAAAATAGCGATCTGATCTGAAAGGGATCTTTTATGGTAAAACCTGAGGTTAGGCACAAGCAAAAGTGACGACGAAACAGAGACTGAATATGCAGGCTGGTGTGGGCATGGTTTTTAGCTCCATGTTGTCCTCTTCACTCTTTACGCTTCACCCGTCACGGTTTAAACATCGCCCCAAAATCTATTTTTGCCACGGAATACACGACTCTTTACTTACGAGAAGCACGGAAAAATAGCGTTCTGATCTGAAAGGGATCTTTTATGGTAAAACCTGAGGTTAGGCATAAGCAAAAGTGACGGCGAAACAGAGACTGAATACACAGGCTGGTTTGGGTATGTTTTTGTTCCATGTCGTCCTCTTCACTCTTTACGTTTCACCCTTCACGGCTCTTTCGGTGTTTGTTTTTAACGTAAGGCTTGCTGCTTTCTTGGGGGCTGATTTTGCCACTAAAATGCGGTAATATTTAACAACTGCATTTAATATTAATTACTTTTGTAAGCAATAAGGAAAACATAATGACGCAGAAAATCTGGAACGTGTATCTGTCTGGTGAAATTCACAGCGACTGGCGTGAGCGTATTATCGAAGGTACTAAGGCCGCAGGCCTGACTGTTGAATTTACGTCAGCCGTGACCGATCACGACGCCAGCGACATGATCGGCGTGAATATTTTAGGTAACGAAGAAAATAACTTCTGGCGTGATCGCAAGGCGTCTGGCATTAACAGCATTCGCACCTCTACCCAAATTAAAGCTGCCGACTTAGTCGTGGTACGCTTTGGGCCTAAATACAAGCAGTGGAATGCCGCCTTCGACGCCGGCTTTGCCGTAGCCTTAGGTAAGCCTATTGTTACCCTGCACGACGCCGAGCTGGATCATCCCCTAAAAGAAGTAGATGAAGCAGCTAAGGCAACTTGTCGTGAGCCAGAGCAAGTGGTAGAAATTCTAACTTACTTACTGTCTTAAGCTTCAAAGCAGAGCTAATTAGATAACGAGTTACATAAGAATCCCTCGCCATGCGGGGGATTTTTTATTGTGCGAGTGTGCCGAGTTCTGTCGGCTGCCTACCTTTTGGCAACGATACCAACTCCCTTCTGTTTTACACTTAGCACTCACTTATACAAAAGGTCATGCCTCATGAAGTATTGGACTGTTGCACTATTACTGAGCAGCCCGAGTTTAGCGCTTGCCAATGCAGAGGTATGGATAGATGTAGGCAGCCAAGAGGAATACGCCACCGAGCACCTGCACGATGCCGTGCATATTCCTTATACCTATATCGCCCGCGGAGTTAGTGCTCGCTATCCCGACAAACAAACCGCCATTAAGTTATATGACCGAGACGGCTTTCGCGCTCAGCAAGCCTCTGAAGCCTTACAGACCTTGGGTTATCAGCAGGTAATGGACAAAGGCGGCTTAGCAGCCCTTAAAGAATCAGGCCGAACAACCCAACAAACCGACTTGCACGCTGATGCCACGCCCACCACCGCTGTGCATTCATTGAATGACACCGCCGGCTTATATGCAGACCTGCCCGCAATAGACTCTTATTAGACGACCAGAGTGCTGGCTAAAGAGTGAAGAGGACAAGATCCGAACCTTCAAGACAGAATATTATGTGCCGCCTTTGTACATTTAGACCCCTTCACCCTTCACACACTCTTGCAGCTGTTCTTAGTAATACCAATCTCACTAAATGTTTGATCTATTTTAAAGCTTGGAGTGTGAGAGGCAACACAGCCACCTCCCACGACACGCCATAAACCCATCCATGGGGGCTCGGGAAATGCCGTCCTTGGCATTTCACGGTCGTGGGAGGCGATCTCTGTTGCCTCTTTATAAGCATCGAGTTGTCTGTGAGCAGCGTCATCAGTCATCTACGAAATATAGGAGAGGATGAAGGGCACTGCTCCACCGACCATCACATGACAAGGATGTCATGTGTTTGAGCGCCATAGGCGAGTTTATTCCGCCGAGATGAACTATTTTAACCTAACCGAATATCCAGTGAATATTCGCAGTAGGTTAAAGTGGTGAATGTCATTAACCCTTGCAGCGTGTCGGTGGAGTAGGCCGTTTATCCGACCTTTATAGAAAGTAAAAGCAGACTACTTATTTAGTGCGATTGGTATAAAGATCGTTGCAAAAAATGCACATTCGCTTACACGGCGAGCGGCTTCAAACGTGATCCGTTTCATCTTCACGTAAGCCCACTTTTAGTACCTGATCGCCATCAACATCAGCCACCGTCCATACCATGCCATAACGCAAAAAGTTATCGCCCACTACCGGGTGCCCGTTACTGTGGGTAAGCATAAATTCGCCTAAATTCAATTGTGCCTCGCTGTCATCAACATCAACACCATACATAAGTGCGACATCGCCCATCAGCGCATCGGCATCCAGAATAAAGTCACCAAAGAAAGCGCGCGCCTTGCTGCGGGCTGCGTCCAGATCACCACCAAACATATTATTGAGGGTTTTAAGATGATTGCTGCGCCCTATTACGCACAGTGCATCCCCCATGGCCAACCGTGTGCTGCCCGAGGCGGGTAATAGGTTTTCCCCTCTAAACACTGCGGCCACTCGACAATGAGGCGGAAAGGTCAGATTGCGCACCACTACGCCGTCTATAGACTCACTGCTCACGGTGTAGAGGAACATTTCAAAATCGTCTTCTTGAAAGATGCCCAGCATAGAACGGCGCTGTGGTGCTAATTCCGGTGGTACTTCTACTTTTAATAACCGCGCTATTTGCGGCAAGGTGGAGCCTTGCACCAACAGCGAAATAAGCACCACAAAGAAGGCGACATTAAAAAACATCATGCCCTCGGGTATGCCTGCCATTAACGGGAATATGGCCAGCACAATAGGCACGGCGCCGCGCAAGCCTACCCAAGAGATAAAGCCTAACTCTCGGCGGTTGAAACGAAAGAACGGCACCAAAGACATCAACACCGCTAACGGCCGAGCAATAAAAATCAACGCCAATGAAATTAGCGTTGCAGGCAGCGCCATGGCCCACATATCGGCGGGCGAAATCAGCAAGCCTAGCACCAAAAACAGCCCGATTTGGCTAAGCCAAGCTAAGCCATCCAGCACGGGCAAAATCGACTCCATATCGCGCAAGCGGGAGTTACCCAATACCAGACCGGCTAAGTACACCGCCAAAAAGCCACTGCCTTCTAACAGCGCGGTCAAAGCAAATACTGTTAAGCCAAAGCCCATCACTAAAATGGGATATAAACCGGGGGCCAGTTCGAAGCGCTTGATCATTTGCACTAATAGCATGCCGCCCAAGATACCCGCTATGGTGCCAATGCCAAATTGAGTCAACAAAAATAGCAGGGCGTCGCCGGTGCCATTCATATTGCCAGTGATCAGGCCAATTATGGTTAACGTTAAAAATATCGCCATCGGGTCGTTGGTGCCTGACTCAATTTCAAGGGACGCGCCTACCCGTTGGTTAAGGTGCATGCCCCTGCCGCTCAGCAACGAAAATACCGCCGCCGCATCGGTGGATCCCACAATGGAGCCTAACAACAAACCGTGTAGCCAGCTTAAGTCGAGAATATAAACCGCAATTAGCCCGGTCACACCACTGGTCACCACTACGCCCAATGTCGCCATGCTTAACGCCGGCCTTAGCCCCACACGGAAGGTATCCATGCGGGTACGCATGCCGCCATCCAGCAATATGATGGCCAACGCGAGATTGCCGATGCTGTACGCCAACGAATAACTTTCAAATTCAATGCCGCCGGGGCCGCTTTCACCGGCAAGCATGCCGATGACTAAGAAGATAAGCAGAATCGGAATACCAGAGCGCGCCGATAATAAGGTGGCCAATACGCTCACGCACAGCAAAATCCCAGCCAGTAAGAAAAGATGTTCAAGATTATCCAAAGGAAAGATTCCGACAGGGTGTTAGATATAATAGTTATATCATACCTTATTACGTTAAATCAGAGTGCTTTTTTAACCATATTTTAAGTATATATATGCAAAAAATAGACGTCGTCAGGTTTTATCTCGTGGCTTGATTCCTCTGCTATTGGTCGTTATCACGGCGCTTACGCTCTCTTTAGCCAAAATGACTAAAGTCTGACTGCATAACTATTCTAAAGTAGCCTTTATTATCGCTAAATACGGCACCATGTAGGTCCATTAAAGCTTAAATAATCTCCAAATCTGCATATTTTATTATTAAATTTCACGATCCGGTTGCGCCTCATGCTCTGCTTCTTTAAAGTTCTGCGCCTGTTTATTTTTTTACGCCCACTGTCTGGCCTTTGCCTGTTAGTGCCCATCTTGTTCAGGAAGCAAAACCGCATGGAACCAACCCACATCAGTTCACTGATCCCCATCGTGATCACCCTTTTACTCGCTCTTGGCACCCGCAATGTGGTGATCGGTCTTTTTGCCGGTGTGGTCAGTGGCGTGGTCATGCTGAACGATTGGCATCATCCGCTGGATAATTTTGGCATTTTGGTCAAAGACCATTTGGTCGGACAGCTGACCGACAGTTATAACGCCGGCGTATTGGTGTTGCTGGTATTTATCGGCGGTTTCGTGGCACTAATGGAGCAGTCTGGCGGTGGCCAAGCCTTTGCTCGCAAGGTAACCCACTGGGTGAGCACTAAATGCCGTGCACAAGTTGCCGCCTGGCTGGGTGGCATTGTCATATTCTTTTCCGATTTGGGTACGCCCTTAATTGTGGGCCCGGTATTTCGCCCACTGTTCGATAAACTTAAACTATCGCGCCAGAAGCTGGCTTTTATTATCGACTCTACTGCTTCACCGGTGGCCATTTTGGTGCCTTTTATCGGCTGGGGCGTGTACATCATGGGCCTGCTGCAAAAGGAATTTAATGCCCTTGAGCTGCCGTTAACCGACTGGGAAGCCTTTATTTCGGCTATTCCATTCCAGTTTTACGCGGTGCTGGCGGTAGCCATAGTGCCCTTAATTGCCTTTAAGAAGTTAGACTTTGGCCCCATGGCCGATGCCGAACGCGCCGCCGAGCGCGGTGACATTGCGAGTGGCCCTATTGAACAGCAAACCCTGTTTAACCACGACAATGCACAAGCTTCTTTTGTTTGGGCGCCGCTGTTGGTAATGGCTGGCGTGTTGGCCGCCATGCTGGGGCCACTGGGCTTTCCGTTTGAAAAGGTGTCGGGTTCGGTGTTTCGCGCTGCACTATCCACCGCTTATTTTATGGCAGCCATGACGCTGATTATCTTAATGGCTGCTTACGGGGTGCGCCGAGTGACCGACGGTATTGCCGTCTACCTTAAAGGCATGAGCAACATGATGCAGGTGGCGATAGTGCTGATACTGGCATGGACCTTAAGCAGTGTCGGTAAAGACTTGGGCGCCGCCGCCTATATTGCCGAACAGGCACAATCGGGCTTTCCTGCCTGGCTGGTGCCCGCGGTGGCCTTTTTGCTGTCGGCGATTATTTCTTTCGCCACCGGCTCATCTTGGGGTACCTTCGCCATTATGTTTCCCTTGGTGATCCCAACCGCCATCGCCATAGACGCTCCGCTATATGCCTGCATTGGTGCCGTGCTGTCGGGCGGCCTGTTTGGTGATCATTGTTCGCCTATTTCAGAAACCACCATACTGTCGTCTACCGGTTCGGGCTGTGATCAATTTGAGCACTTCCGTACTCAGTTGCCTTACGCCTTGCTTAACGGCAGCATTGCACTGGCTGGCTTTTTGGTAGCTGGCTGGACAGAAAGCCCGCTTATTCTGCTGGCAGCCATCGCCACTCAGCTAATACTGGTTATTGCATTGTCACGCTGGCAAACCCACCGCCTGCAAGGAAAAACCGCCTAACCGACAAAGCCCTAGCATCTTATGCTAGGGCTTTTTTATCAAGAGCTACCTGCCCTCTAGCTAGTTATGCCGAGCAGCTATTCTTAGCTTATTTACTGTTAGCCAAACCAGAGGCCGTTATGATCATTACTTTATCCATCAAACTCGTTGCGGGTATGTATGCAGAAACAGAATGGGCATCCGAGCTGGAAATAGTAGACTCGGTGTCGTTGTATGATCTGCATGACGCCATTCAAGGTGCGGTCGGTTTTGATAACGATCACATGTATTCGTTTTTTATCTCTCGCCAAGAGTTCGGCTCGGAGCGTATTCATTTTGACGGCGAAGAATTTTCGCTGGATGACGACATAGCGTCGCTGTTTCCCCTACCCAAGGGCAAGAAGCTGTTCTATTGGTTTGATTTTGGCGACGACTGGATTTTTCAGGTCGCCAAGTCGCGCAAGAAACCCAGAGAACCCCAGCCAGGCCGCCACTATCCTTTTGTGACCACCGAAACCGGCAGCAAGCCAGTACAATATAAAGGCTACGATCCCGAAGATAAAGACGAGTGGTAACAATAGCACCCTGCGCTACATGATTTTTGTAGGGGCGACGTCAGTCGGATAAAGGGGCCGGGATAGTTATTGAATGTCGTATTTGCGGATTTTTTTACTGTGGCAGGTTGGTTAATGATGCTCTGCGATTGACTCGGGGCGATTCATACTAGGGTGCGCTGCCGACGCTTCGATAGGTCAGCAGCGCGAACTCTGATTAAGAGTTGGGCATTGCGGCAATGATGATCACTTCAACGCGATATTCCGGCTTGGCCACCGAAACCTCGCCACAGGAACGGACCGGGGCAGTCCCCTCAGGAACCCAGCTGTCCCACACCTCGTTGAAAACGTCGTAATCGCCCATGTCAGACAGCCAGATGGTTGCTTGCAACAGGTGTGATTTATCGGTGCCTACCTCGGCCAGCAGAGCGTCGATGCGTGCCAAGCAGCTGCGAGTCTGTTCGGCAACGGTTGCGCCTTCGCCAACCTGTCCGGTCAGGTAGACGGTGTCGTTGTGGCGCAGTATTGGGCTAGAGCGTTTAGTGGTGCGTACACGTTCGATAGTCATGTTAATTTTCTTCCAGTTAGTTAGCAGCAGACAGCCGAGCTAATATTCTGCTGACGAAGGATTAACCAACGAGTATACAGGGGGGTACTGGGGGTGCAAGCTTATACCCTGAGAATGACTTTTAGGGGGCGTGCAGAGCAAAATTTCGTCACGCAGGCAAAGTTAGCGGGTGGTAATACTTCCTTGTTATATATTATCAATTGCGTGACTTTCAGCGGCAGGCCGCAATGATACATCCCGGCACGCAGCACCTGCATTCAATGGGCACACATTACCCACAATGTTGTGGCACTTACCGACAGCAGCAATCAGCCAATCGGCGCACTGTGTTGCCCATCAAATGAGTCTCGATGAACTGTTAGCATATTTCAGTGCTGATAGCAGGCAGTCTCATCGCTGATGAAAAATCGAGCAACCATAGTCACCCTAGTACTATACTGACCTCAATAATATATAGCAGTCGTTTTGGTGAGGCCCTGCGCAATCATTGGGCTAGAGACATGTTATCCGTTGCACCCTTGGCGACTTGCCCTTAAAACCACTGAGGCTACTCCCATGAAACTGATGGTTATCAACCCCAACACCACCTCCTCAATGACACAGCAGATGGCAGAAAGCTGCAAGCGCCTGATTGGCCCAGACGTACAGCTCTCTGTTGTTAACCCCACAGAGGGTGTAGCAAGTATTCAAGGCAGGGCCGACGGTATTGCTGCGGCTTATTACACGCTGCGACTGATCGAGAAGGCAGATAAAGAAGGGGTTGATGGTTTTGTTATTGCGTGTTTTGACGATACGGGATTGCAAGCGGCCAGAGAAGTGGCCTCGGGGCCTGTTTTAGGCATTGGTGAATCCGCCATGTATGCGGCGTCCGTTCTCGGATGCAGATTTTCCATTCTCACCAGTACGCAGCGCTCTGTCCACATCCTTGAAGAAAATGCGGCCAATTATGGGTTTTCACAACGCTGCGAAGCAGTGCATGCCCTCAACATCCCTGTTCTTGACCTGCACAGTGATAGCTCCTACAAGCTGGCCCTGAAACGCTCAAGAGAAATCGTCAAACAAGATAAATCCGAGTGCTTGGTGATGGGCTGTGGTGGTATGACGCATTGGCAGGAGTCTTTATCAAAAGATCTGGGAATGCCGGTGATTGATGGCGTTACGGTTGGTTTAGGGCTGATTGAAAGTTTGGTCAGAATGGGCCTTAAAACCAGTAAAGCCTGTACCTATGGTTACCCAATCAAATAACAAGTCGCACATTAAACCCACACACTGATGTGATTTGGTTATTAGCCCAGGAGATCACGAATATGAGTTCAACACTTAAGTCATCAGCAAGTACTACCACTGTGGAAGAGATCCATGACAAGTCCTACGGAGAAGAGTCCCTTGCTCCACAAGAAACAAGGATCATGGACCGATGGTCTTACTTTTTTGCGTGGCTTGGTGGCTGCGTATCTATCGGGACCTTCACGGCAGGCTCATCACTGGTCGGTACATTGAATCTGTTGCAATCTACTTTAGCCATAGCTGTTGGTTGTTTTGTTATTGGTATTTTTCTTGCCATTAATGGCGCCGCAGGACACAAATATGGCATTCCATTCATGGTCCAATCCAGAAGTGCCTTTGGCTTTGCTGGTACGCGTTTACCAGGTCTGATCCGTGCGGTTCCGGCACTTGTCTGGTTCGGGTTTCAAAGCTGGATTGGCGCAGGCGCTCTTAATACCTGCTCTGCCGTGCTCTTCGGATACAGCAACATATGGCTGTTTTTTATCTGCTTTCAAGCCTTGCAGATCGGGTTGTCGGTGTTAGGTTTTCACGGTATTAAATGGCTTGAAAACATCGGCAGCTTCTTCATTATTGCTTGTTTGATCTACATGTTTGTCAGTGTTGTCGACAAGTACGGTGATGTGCTCGGTGACAAACTGGTCGGAATCGAAGGTAGCTGGGGTATTGAATTCTGGGGCGCGACTATGTTGTTTCTGGGTATATACAGCACCATGATGCTCAATGTCAGTGACTATTCGCGAGAATTACACCATGACACTAAACGCGGGATATTAGTCACCATCTACTCCTTATCCATCTTGCCTGCGACGTTATTTATGGGTTTGATTGGTGTTATGGTGTCGACTGCGACAGGCGTCGTTGATCCCATCGAAGTGTTCACCAGTGCCGTTGATAACAAACCCTTGCTGGTCACAACGTTATTATTCATTGCTTTCGCACAGGTCACCACCAATATCCTCAACAACTGTATACCACCCACTTACGTGATGATGGATATTTTCGGCTTTTCCTTCAAGAAGGCTTCAGTCATTACCGGTCTGTTGGCATTCGCCACATGCCCCTGGTTGTTAGTGACGGCTGAATCGGCGGATGGCTTGATCATCTTTATTAAAACCTATTCGGCGTTTATCGGACCTATCCTGGCGGTGTTGATTGTTGATTATTACCTGATTCGTAATCGTACGTTAATCGTCAGTCAGTTTTACGATGCGAATGGCCCCTATAAGGGTATCAACTGGGCGGCTTATATCGCGGTTTTCGCAGGGGTGCCGGTCGCCCTCTATTTCTCTAACGTTTCTTTTTACGCCAGCTTGTTACCTTCGGCTATCGTTTATTATCTGCTGATGAAGAACAAAATGGTGGGTAGTGAACGTTTCAGCCAATAATAGAGGAATGCACATAGGGGCGTCCTCATTTGATGTGGAAGCCTCATTTAATCCCCTTCTATTACATGACCACAATTTTACACCGATGCACAGCAGGCAGCACAGCCACCTCCCACTACACGCCATAAACCCATCCATGGGAGCTCGGAAATGACATCCCTGTCATTGTCACGGTCGTGGGAGGTCATCTGCGCTACCTCCTCTCTAAGATCGAGTCGCCTGCTAGCGGCGCTTATCGCTTTGAATTTTTCTTAAAGCGCATCGGTGCTGCGGATTGCCGTTTATCACCTTCCATTTTGCAACCCATATTGCTTATAATGCGATAGCTTCGTTTGAATTCAGTTTTAATCGCTGTTGTATGTTTGAAAAAATAGGCCTGATCATCAACAAATGTCGGCGGTAGCCTGCCCGACAGCCACTCAATAAAGCCTGTTTAGGCCATATCATGCTCAAAAAGCACACCCAGCATGCGCATTTACAATCTGCGATTGAAAATAAACGCAGCTGATTCAACGCATTACAAAGCCAGGTAGTATTGATATCAGGCATTGACCACGGACAAATCGAGCATGCGTGTTTTGATCATCAGGCAGGAATGTAGAAGTAAGTTAAAGCTATTTATTATCAGTAGCTTAACAAAAAACAAGTCACTGGTATGATGAATGAAAACTCGCATGCGCAATATTAAGCTGTTATGCATAAAAACTAACTGTGATTTATTATAAGGAAATGTCTAATGAGCTATGACGTAATAAGGCTGGCAGCCGACAGCCTGACTTATCGAGATAAACTAAAGCTTTCCCAATATTTGATTCAAGCGGCAATAAAGGAAGAATAAGATCTGAATCCTACCGCGAGAAATATTTCAGCGCCAAAGATTGAGAAGGCAGAAGCGAAAATCATAGATAAAGCGGCTAGCGATTTGGATGTCATTTCGTATGTTAAGGAGAGGCTAGTCAAGTCAAAACCCTCAAAGAAGCAGTCTCTAATAAACTTCATTGCTGCTATGTTTCAATTTCAAGGCGGTATAGAAGAGAATAAAATCGATGCGATTATTAGCAGGCTTGAAAAAGATAGGGTCTTAACTATTTCCGGCACTAAAATCATTTATGCATAACAAGTCGCAGCAGTATGCGGCCTACGACCGCCGGACACCACTGACGTGTCGCTGCTGTGCTCAGCGTTAGGTCTCGGTAGTTTAACTTATTTACTTTAGGTGTTTAAATAGTATATCTACCTAAGTTAATTAAACATAACACTAATAATACAAAGAGAAAGATATGAGTAAGAAATTTAAGACAACATGGTTTTATAGCGGATTGGATACTTATGAACAAGAAGTAAAAACCGGAATCTTCAAAAAGTAAAACAAAGAATATTATACGCAACGGCGTGTTGATTTTGAACAGTTTTCTAAAAGCTTAGAGAATAAATACGAAGAGTTAGATAGTGAAGGTTATGACGTGATTAATGTTATACCTATTGCAATGGGTCAATCTGAATCATGTACAAACGCAGGCCAAGCCTACCTTGGGGATGTTGGTTTTTCTATTACTCGAGGTGCAGTTGTTGTAGGAAAGAAAAAAGATAGCACAGCTTAGTATATGAATTAAGCAGACCTAATCGGGTAGCCGAGGGTTTCTAGCCCTCAGCCCCCCACAACACCCTACACCGAGGCGTCGGACCGGCTGCCCCGCACAGGGCGTTTCACTAAGAATGGGGAAGCTTAATCCAACCATCGCGTAACTCATACAGCCCCTGAGATTTTAGATAAGCATTCGATAATGCTTGATTAATCCCCGGAGTTTTAGAGCTGCGCCATGGGCCTTTGCTGGTTATACCGCAGGCCACTGCGGCTTGTACGTGAACGCCCAATCTCATCAGGTTTCTTACTTTAGTGCGTGGCTTTCGCCAGACAGCCCCTCGCGGAGCTGCCCTTGCCATTCGCTAGTAGTTCGCATCTAATATCGATTATAAATAGCTAAAGATGGTGACCTTCCTACAGAGGAATTTCACCTCATTAGTTCATGCCCATGCTGGGCGTACACAAAACGCTGTTGCTGGGTAAGCGCCCTTAAATCAGCATCTATTAACCCAACTTATCCAGCATCACACTAATACCTCTCATTT